>QLUS01000153.1 GCA_018725535.1 Bacillota bacterium | reverse complement strand
CCACAGAAAAACAGAGAAAAGGGCTAGTGCCATAATAGATCGCTTCATGGATAATCCTCCTTCTCTTTTTGCCCATAATCGCTTAAGAGTCGACCAGCATAAAGCTACCGCTAGTAGTAATCTACGGTCACGATCTTCCCGCCTTGTTCCAGGATTCGCACCAGGTCCTCTACGACCTTGTTCTTGAGGCCCAAAGTCAGCGGCACATTAGGGTTCTGGTGGGCCAGGTTGAGGGCCATTCCTACAATAATCTCGATGCGGTCGCCCCTGAGCAGCAACGCAGCTAGGCGGCTGGCACCGTCACGCTTGTACTCCAAGTCGTGAGGACGAGCGCCGGACCTAATCTTGTCTATGGCATAAGTCACTGTAAGCATGCCTTCGCTGACTAGGTCGATACCGTCAATAAACGCCGTGGGCGGCACCTTGGCATCCATCGATGACAGATCCACCGTGAGCTCCTTCCCAAGTTCCCGTGCGACGATGTTGGCTGTGGTGCCGCCACAAACAACCCGTTTGCCCATACTCCCCATGAGCCGGGCCACCACCTCTTTGTCCGACGCGTGATCCTGGGGCGGACCAAACAGCATACTCAGGCGATTGGGCTGGCGGGTGCGCATGAAAACCACGCTAACGTCATCCCCTGGGTTGCCATCGTAGAGCTTGTTGACCAGAGCCATGACTTCGTCCACGGTGGAAACGGCGTCCTCGCTTTTCCCAGCCACGTTCATGAGGAAGCTGCCAACGCGCTCCGCTCCCCACCCTAGATTCCAGATGCCACCAATGCCGGCATGCAGAACCCCATCGCTGACAAGACAGACCCAGTCGCCCGCCGTGAGCTTCAGGTAGGCTTCGCGGATCACACGCTCTCCGATGACCCGTTCCCGCCAGGGAATGGAGAGCAGCCGCCTGCTATTGCCGTAATATGCTGCCGGGCTATCATATTCGGCCAAGTAAGCCCGACCGTCACGCATAATCTGCAAAATACTGAAAGTGCTGTAGGCCAACCCTCGGACTTCGCATACCGGCAGGGTATGCGCTAATGTCTCGATCACTTCCTCTAGGGTACACCCTTGCTGCAACATAGTAGACGCCATCTTGGAGGTGAGCGAAGCCAGAATGCTGGCTTTGACCCCACTACCCAGCCCATCGGAACAGACTACGATTAAGGAGTCCTCTGACTCGACCACGACGATACTATCGCCGCACAGCTCCTCGTTTTTCTTGTTAAGCTGGCTGTATCCGACATCAAAAAACAGCTCTTCCTCGGGCGGAGTTTCGTTAGCCATGGCACTCACTTGCTCTCACCGCTTTCGTTGCGCATTATCTTCATCAACTGTGTGAGTATGACTTTGGTCTCTGCCGTAGTCTCTCCCAGAAGGCCGGCGATCTTTTGCGCCACTGCCATCTGCTTGTTGATAACGTCCTGAGCCCTGCTGAGGGTCTGGCTACGTAGCTGCTGGACGGTTTCCAGATGGCGCTTCTCTGCGGTGCAGTCTGCTAGCACCGCGATAGTCAGCCGCTGGCTGTCTTCCCAGTACACAGTCCGGCGCGCCGAGTAGTCCAAGTGGGGGAATGAAACTTCATCCCGCAAAAGCTCGCCGGTTTCCGCCACCCTTTCGAATATCTCAGACGGCATGAACTGGCTGATATGGTGATCCAACGCATCGGCTTTGACAATCCGGAACGCCCGCTCGGCGGCAGGGTTGATGTCGATGATGTTTCCTTCCGGATTGACCATGAAAACCGCATTGGGCGTAGAGAAGCCAATGGTGTTGTACATGGACTCGGCACGCTCGCGCATGTAGGGTATGCACATCTCCGGCGTAGCCCAGCCCCGGAAAACAGCCACTGCTTTTTCCCGACAGGTATCATAGCCGCAAGAACCGCAGTTGATCTCGTGCTCAGGCTTATGCTTGCCGGCCTTGACTAGGATGGCCCGTAACGTATCCTCATCAGGCTCGGGCAGGTCAATGGACTGATCCTCATGTGATCGGGACAGCTCCACCGCGTCGAGCTGGGCACGGGCTGCGGATTCGGAAATAGATAAGGTCATTTGCTGCTCTCGGGCTTCGGCGTATCTCAGCACACGCTGGCGCCGGCGGAACACATGGTCCTCGGCGGGGTCGGCGGGGTTGGTGTAACCGGCAATGCAGCCGCCTTCACACGCTACCATCTCGATGAGCCTGGGCAGCTCATCCGGCTTCACAAGGACGTGTTCAATCAGGGCTTTGCACCTTTCTAGGCCGGACACGGTCTGGGTATGTTGGCTGAGCACGTCGGTGTCCAGCGCCGCCGTACGCAAAGCACCGCCATCGACCGCAAACAGCTTAGCCAAGTAGGGCGTGATCCCATCGAATCCGCCGGGCTCCAACCGGTCTAGGTCTATCTTCTCTTGTTCAAACCAATCCAGCAATTCCTCGAAGGTCAGCACTGCGTCGATGGCCCCGGCCAGAACACTGGTTTCGGCCTCGTGTTTCTTAGCGATGCACGGTCCGATGAACACTACTTTGTGATTGGGGAGAATTCCCTTGAGATAGCGCCCATGAGCGATCATCGGCGACACGATGGGAGCCAAAAAGTGCATAGCCGCCGGGAAGTGGCACTGAAACAGGTTGACAACAGCCGGACAGGAACTGGTGATGAGCGTGTGGCCTGATTCCCGCGCCAGCCTCTGGTGTTCCTTGGCCACCATTTCCGCACCGATGGCTGTTTCCTGGACATAGTCAAAACCCAGCTTACGCAAGGCGGCCGGCACTAGGAGCGGGTCGGCAGCGAACAGGGATGGAAAAGATGGCGCTATGCTGGCGGCTACCGGCACACTGGTGGCCAGCATAGTCCTTACCCGGTCGGTGTCCAAGCGGGGTCGCTTGGCCTTCTGCGGGCAGACCTTGACACAACGCCCGTCTAGGATGCACCGCTGGTCGATAACGCTGGCGTGCAACTCATGCCTACCCTTCCCCGGCTCAAGTCGGATGGCTTTGACCGGGCAAGAGCGCAGACAAAGGTAGCAGTCACGGCACTTGGCCTGAATTGACTGGATATACTCAGTGGAGCGGTTCGCCATAGCATCATCTCCTCACCATAGGAAGTATCTTAGCCTCAAACAGCTCTGGCAGGTCTTCGCACTTTACCCCGGTCAGCAAGTCATCACCGATACGGAGGCTGACGCCGCCCTTACTGCATTGCTCCATGCAGAACGAACCCTTGAGCGTTAAATGGTTGGATATCTCGTGGCAAGCCACTAGCTCTAGCAACTTATCGATGATCATAGGTGCTCCCCGTAGAAAGCAGGAACTGCCCACACAAATCTGTACTATGACCATATCGGATTCTCCCTTCCGGCAACTTACTCCGTGACCTAGGATATGTATGCGCTATTTGCCTGCCTTTGTCAAAGCAACTTTGGTGGTTACTCCCGGCAAACTGCCTAATTTCCCTGATAAGGCACCAAGCTCATCGGTATTGCCATCAACAATCAGGGTTATTACCAATACCCCTCTCTCTCGGTAAGGAATACCCATCCTCCCTACGATCATGTGACCATAATCACTTAGCGCGGCGTTTAGGGCATCACAGATGTTTTCTCTCCCCTTAACAACTAGGCCGATAACACCAAGTCGCTGCTCCATTTATACCCACCTTCCTTTGTAAATTGCTGATAATTTCCAATTTAGAATAAACCCACCTTTCTCCTCAAGATGGGTTTATTCACTAAAAGAACTGCCCCCTTACGCTCAGGAACAACCCTTGCC
>QLUS01000152.1 GCA_018725535.1 Bacillota bacterium | reverse complement strand
GTGAAGCTAGGCTGCTGTCATAAATGATGCCTATGTTGGTCTGACTGCGACGCCCGATGCAGGCATATTTGACCCTTTGCTCCGTATGTTGGGCAAAGATCATCAGCGGTGTAAGGAGATCGCGCTGCAGCTGGTCTTTGTTCGTAAGGCCGTCAATAAAGACAATCGCAGCCTGCAATGCGGAAGCATTGCCGATGCGGAAATCCCTAAACACTACATCGTCGCTTCCCCCTAGGCGCCGCTTGAGCAGGCTGACATTTGGTTCGAGCGACGAGACTAACGGCTCATCCCTCTCCTCCTCCACGGCCTCTGGTGGGGGGACTTTTAGGTCTAGCTTAGTGTTGTTCGGACTTTCTTGACCACGCTCGCGAAGGAGTCGGGAAAGCGGTAAGGGTTTGCGCAGTCGGCGTTTCATCACGGGGTCGCCTCCAGTCGCTTGCGTTCCCCCTTATTCTTCCCAACAGGACGAGATTCATATGCCGGTATGGTCGGTCGCTGCAGGACTCGCAGTTGGGCACTTCGTCAACTGACTGCACGTGATGACAGGGATTGACGTGTACTAGCACGTTGGTCACAGAGGCTACTTGCTCGAGGATGTTCTGCTTGGCGCGGCTGGCGATGTGGTGTCCTTGTTCAACCGTGAGAAAGCGGTTGACACAAAGCTTTAGGTCCACCAGCACTAGAGAGCCTGTCATACGCGCCTTAACCTCTGTGACTGAGATTACACCCGCAGTGTCAAGTGCCATCTGCCTAATCTGTGCGAGAACTTGCTCACTTGGCGCTTCGTCGATGAGCTCACGGACCGACTGAACATAGAGCCGCACTCCCATATTGGCAATCAGCACGGCTACCAGGATGCCCGCTAAGGGATCAAGTATGGGGTAGCCAAGGTACGCCCCGACAACTCCGACCAGCACAGCGAGGGAAGCTCCCGCGTCCCCGCGGTAATTAAGCGCTTCGGCCTGTAAAGCCGTGCTCTCTAGTCGTCGGCTAGCGTGGAGGACGTAACGGTAGAGGCGATCTTTGACGACCATGGAAAGGATCGTGACCCAAATCGCTAGGCGCCCGGGAGTATCAACTTGGCCTGCGCGTAAAACTGCGATGGCATTTAAGCAAAGACCTACAGCCGTGCCCACTAAGACTAAAGCTACAACCTTGGCGGCGACAGACTCAAGCTTGGCGTGTCCGTAATGATGTGTTTTGTCAGGCGGGGAACCACCGATTTGAAGGCCTGCCAGCACGACAGCCGTGCCGAAAATGTCCGATGCCGAGTGTGCTGCATCGGCCATGACGGCCGTGCTCCCCGTGAGTATGCCGACGATAGCTTTGGCTAGGGTCAAAGCTATGTTAGTGGCCATGCTCACAGTAGCTACCGCCCGTGCCGCTTTGTTCTGCGGAACATTCGTCATACGTCATCGCTCCCTTATACTGCAATATAATACCACAGACTACGCTGTGAAGGTTTGCAGGGGCACTCTGTTTCACTTGCTAATGCTGTGCCTAGACAGTAACATATATTTGTAGGAATAGTGGGGACGCAACACTGGGGACGCGCAACACTGGGGACGCGAAATTTTGTCCGCACCCTGTGTCCTCTGTGGTGCACATCCCCATCCCTGCGATTTGCGCGCAGGGTGATTAGGGCAATGGCCACGTGAACAGTGGTGTAAAGGAAGAAATCATGTGGGAGTGATGTGAGTATGGATCCAGTGGCATTCTACGTTTTTGGGCTAGCCATTCGTTGGTATGGATTGCTGATTACCCTTGGCATGGTGCTCGGCATTTTGTTGGCTTGGCGCGAGGTACGACGTCAAGGAGAAAACGCCGACTGGTTCCTTGACATGATATTGTTCGCCGTGCCAGCGGGCTTACTTGGCTCGCGCTTGTTCTTTGTCATGTTCAACTGGTCTTACTACGCGGCGAATCTCCCTAGTATACTAAACATCCGCGAAGGCGGGCTAGCTATCCACGGCGGTATTTTCGGCGGTGTATTGGCGGGAGTTCTCTATACGCGCTATCGCCGCGTGAACTTTTGGCACTGGGCGGATATTGCGGCACCGAGTCTTATTTTGGCGCAAGCCATCGGGCGCTGGGGAAACTACTTTAACGAAGAGGCTTATGGATATCCTACTACCGGGCCGTGGGCGATGTTCATCGCCGGGGAGTATCGACACCCAACTTTTCTCTATGAGTCGCTGTGGAACTTAGCTGTGTTTGCGCTTTTGCTGTGGATGCTAAAGCGCAAGAAGTTCCATGGACAGATTGCCGCCATCTACGCCATTGGCTACTCAGTCGGGCGTTTCTGGATAGAGGCACTGCGTGTGGACAGTTTAATGGTCGGTCCGCTGCGGGCCGCCCAAATAGTAAGCCTAGTGTTAGTAGGCGCGGGTATAGCCATATACTATTCTCAGTCACGGCGCTCAGCGGAGAGTAGCCGTAGTACAGGAGAGCAGGAGGGAAAAGTGTGAGGAAAGCCCTAAGCATTGCAGTAGCCGTCGCGCTAGTCCTCTTCCCACTCAGCGCAAGCTCAGTCGCCGCGCCATGGGGAGTATATCGCGGCTACCCAGTAGTGCGCGTACTGGTAGACAATCAAGAAGTTCTGTCTGACGTACCGGCTCATGTTGCCGACGGACGGACGCTTGTGCCCCTGCGTTTTGTGGCGCAGGCGCTAGGCGCGCGGGTAGAATGGGACGAGCAGACCTTCCAGGTGACTGTCGCCACTCAACCACGAGTGGCTCTGCCCGACCCGGTGCTGCAAGCAGAGCTCGCGCGTCTACGGTCGGACTTGGAGCAACTCAGTCGTGAGGTTGCCGCATTGCGCGAGGCCACTATCTCACCCGCCAAAGTGGTCACCGCAGTGCAACGCAGCGTGGTAGGTATTATCGCTACGCAGGTGTTTCCGGGGGGAAGGCAGGTGATAGGTCAAGGTACAGGCGTGGTGATGTCTGCGGACGGCTCAATCCTCACGAACACCCATGTGGTTAAGGAGCGCGGTGCCAACACCACTAGCTTGCTGGTGATCCTGCATGATGGGAGAGTCCTGCGAGCAGAATTACAAAACTACGACTACCTGTCAGACGTGGCTGTAGTGAAAGTAACGGAAGCTGTTGACCTCGTGGCCGCAAACTTTGGCGACTCTGACCAAGTAGTCGTTGGTCAGCCGGTCATCGCTATTGGCAATCCGCTATCGTTAGGGCTAAGGAACACGGTTACGGCTGGTGTAATCAGCGGGCTAAACAGGGCTGACCGGAGTGCCTACCCGTTGCTGCAGACGGACGCCGCCATTAACCGTGGTAACAGCGGCGGCCCGTTGGTGAATTTCAGCGGAAAAGTGATTGGCATTACGTCATCTAAGGTAGTGGCGGTAGGTGTCGAAGGACTCGGGTTCGCCCTCCCGATAAATCTCGTGCGGGATATCTTAGCGCGGTTTACTGACCGCGGCATTGTTCGCCCCTTCCTAGGCGTAGTAGTGGAGGAGTCCCCCTTTGCGGGGCTCAACATCCCTAACGCGCGGGGCCTGACGGTGGTTGAACTTGCGCCGCGTTCTCCCGCAGCTGGCTCTGGTTTACAAGTAGGGGACATCCTCCGTACACTTAACGACCGGCCTATTCGTACCCTACTAGAGCTTAGAACCGAGCTGGAGCGGCACGCCCCCGGGCAAAGAATCGTCCTAAGCGTGCGCAGAGGACAAATTGACATGTCTATTAATGTCACTTTAGGCTCTCTCGCTACGGAAGATATACCTCCCTTTAGACATGGGGCCATCTATTCCTGGGAGGCGGAGTTCTAAGTATTATTCACCACTCCCGCGTCCCTTTC
>QLUS01000151.1 GCA_018725535.1 Bacillota bacterium | reverse complement strand
GGTAGACGAAAAATATTTCTTGGAATAGAGGTGCTCTTTGGTTGTGACCTTACAAGAGAGGGTTTAAACACCTCTAGATTTTAAAGAGCTTGAGGGGGTTGAGGTCTTGGGCGTCTCGTCTTTGGCGGCAATGCCGCCAGGCTCCTTAAGCTACCGGTCGGTGCCACAGTCTGAGTAAGTATTTGAAGGAGGTGAGAGTACCAGGGTAAAACATTCGGACAGTTCTTAGAGATTGTTGAGAAGAAAATGAATAGAAGGAGGAGACTAAATGGAAAGACATTGGAAATTAATACTATCCATCATTATGGTTGTCTTGGTGGCTACAGCTCTCGGAGCATGCGTACCAGCTCCGCCGGTAGAAGAGCCAGCCCCGCCGGTAGAAGAGCCAGCGGTCGAGGAGGAAGTCGAACCCATTACTCTAGTAGTGTGGGATAGCTTCACAGGTGAGGCAGAGAATAGGGTCGCGGAAATACTCAACAGGGAGTTTGAGGAGGCACATGGTGTGAAGATCGAGCGTGTAGTCAAGAGTTTTGCTGACCTGACCGCTACGGTTCCCCTGGCCCTGGCGGAGCCCGGGGGCCCAGACGTAGCCCAGGTTAACCAAGGCCGGCCTGACATGGGCGAGATAGTCAAAGCCGGACTGTTGCTCGATCTCGAGCCCTACGCCGAGAAGTACGGCTGGAACGAGCTGTTCTCACCGGGAATCCTGGCCCGCACTTTGTGGACAGCCGATGGAAAGGAATTCGGTACAGGTAACCTGTACGGCGTGGCTACTACGGTTCAAAACGTGGGAGTTCATTACCGCAAAGACAAATTTTTGGAGCTGGGCCTGAGCATCCCGGAGACGTTTGACGAGTTTCAGGCCATGCTGGCCAAGGTCAAGGCAGCCGGGGAGATACCCATCGCTTTCGGCAATCTCGACCGGTGGACCGGTATTCATGCCTACAGCAGCATCCAACACGTGTTGGTCTCCCGGGAATACCTTGACAACTTCGTCTATGGACGAGGCAACGAGCGCTTTGATACTCCGGAGAACATCCAGGCAGCAGCTATTCTACAGGACTGGGTGAGGAAAGGCTACTTCACCGAGGACTTTGCTGGCATAGGCTATGACGATTCGTGGAAGAGCTTTGCCGCCGGCAACGGCATGTTCCTCATCACTGGGACCTGGGTGACCGCCGACGCGGCTGAGGCAGCCGGTGGCCCAGATAGGCTCGGCTTCTTCCTGGTGCCGCCTAAGGAGAAAGGAGGTAGATACCTGGCTATCGGAGGCACCGACGAGGCCTTCTCCATCCGCCACGACACCAAGTACCCTGACCTGGCGGCCGAGTACATAAACTGGTTTGTCGCATCGCCACGGGCCATTGACCTAAACGTGGAGCACGGCACGATCCCCGTAGTGCCTGTCGACGAGACCAGGTGGCCGGAAGGTACCGTGTTTCGCGACGCCGCGGCGGCCTATGTCATCCTTAACAGAGATGACGGAGTTGGCCACTATATCGACTGGGCTGCGCCGGGCTACTATGACTTAACAGTTGCCCAGATTGAAGAGTTGTTGGCTTTAAGGGTAACGCCCGAGGAGTTCGTGGTCCCGCTACAAGAACACTACGCTAAATTCCTTCTGGAGTTAGAGAAGGAGGCGTAACCCAGAGAAAGAGTAGGGCTGGGCGAGTTTCTTACAACTCGCCCAGCCCTACAGCAGGGGGAAGGGGTTCTTTTGAGAAGGAGACGTTCTGAGGTGAGGCAAGAGGTCAGGTGGCGACGGAACCGCTCTATAGCGGGCAGATCAGGCCGGGTGGGCGAGCGCAACTGGCTGGGTTACCTCTACCTGATACCCGGCTTAGTCATGTACGTCGCCTTCGGACTATATCCCCTTGCTGACACAGTGCATTATAGTTTCTATGACTGGAGTGGCTTTGGCGACAAGCTCTTTATTGGCCTGCGTAACTACGCCACCCTGGTGCACGATGAGATCTTCAGACAGGCGATATTTAACAACTTCATTTTGATTTTCTTCTACACCGTCTTACCCATCCTATTGGCACTCTTCCTTACTGTCCTGATGACTGCCCGCCCTTTGCCTGGAATGACATTCTTCCGCACTGGGTTGTTTATCCCACATGTCATACCAATGGTCGTGGTGGGGATAACCTGGCGTTGGATCTTTAGCCCTGTGGGAGGCCCACTCAATGTGGCCTTGCGAGCGGTGGGGCTGCACGACTGGGCCAAGGCTTGGTTGGGCGACTTCACTTGGGCCCTGCCAGCTATCGGTGGCATTGGCACATGGGTGATGTACGGCTTATGTATGGTGCTCTTCATCGCCGGCGTGCAAAACATCGATGAGACGCTGTACGACGCGGCCAAGATCGACGGAGCTGGTGTTTTCCGGCAGTTTCGCTACGTCACGCTGCCCGGGCTACACCACCAGCTCATGGTTGCCCTCATCCTCACGAGCATCACTGCCCTGCGGGCATTTGACGTCGTGTGGGTTACCACCCGAGGCGGTCCGGGCAATAGCACCATGGTAATTGGTTTGCAAATGTACCGCCACGCTTTCCCGCTGAGAAACGTGGGTTACGCGGCCAGCATGGGGATAGTCATGACTGTACTCATCCTGGTCATCTGGGTGGCTATCCTGGCCGTGGACCAGCGCCTGAGAAGGGAGTGGGCGTGATGGTGCATCTATATTGGTTGAACCTGTGTCGCAACTGGCGCAGGTATCTTCTCTTAATGGTGTTCCTCTTTGTGGCGATATATCCCCTCGTCGACATTGTCTTGGCCGCCTTCAAGACCGAGGCTGGCCTTGCCCGTGGCCCCTTTGCTCTACCTGCGGAGTGGCACTTTGATAATTTCACCAGGCTCTGGAAGGGGGGTGCCTTTGCTGATTATTTCCGCAACAGTGTCGTTATCATTATTCCGGTGGTGCTGGGGTCAGTTATTCTGTCGGTGCTGAGTGGCTACGCTTTTGGGCGTTTCCACTTCTGGGGTAGCAGAGTATTGTCCTATATGTTCCTGCTGGGCATCATGATGCCCTACCAGGCTATGGTCATTCCCTTGTACTACAATTTGCGCGCCATGGGCCTAATTGACACGTACGGGGCGCTTATTCTACCACTAATTGGCCTGAGCGTGCCTTTCGGCACCCTCTGGATGTGGGGGTTCTTCCGAGAAGTACCTCAGGAACTCATCGATGCCTCAGTCATTGATGGCTGCACGACGTGGAGTGCGCTGTGGCACGTACTATTGCCTTTGGCAGGCCCGGCCATGCTGGCCCTGGCAGCACTTCTCTTCGTGTGGAATTGGAATGAGTTCCTACTGGCCTTGGTGCTGCTACCTACAAACTTCACCTTGCCAGTAGGCCTGGCCATGTTCCAGGGACGCTATCTGGCCGAGGTGCCGGTTTTGGGCGCCGGGGCCACGGTTACGATGGTACCAAGTCTCATTGTATATATCATCCTTCAGCGCCACTTTATTCGAGGAATAACTGGCGGGGCAATCCAAAGATAGGGAAAGTAAGCATCTCCAATTCCGTGATTTTTGGCTAGATAGTTGTGCCTTGTTCCAATAGCAGTTAGCGGGCTGAGAGGTATAAGATGCTATGATAAGGTTGTTTTATCTCTTCTGCCTCTGAGGCTTCTTAATTTGAGTGGCATGACTATTAGCGAAATGGAAAGAACATAAACTCATCAGGGAACTGGAGATGCTTCCCATTAACAATGAAACTATGTCCAGAAAGGAGTAAGGGTTATGGGTACTGCTCGACACAGGAACAAGAAGATTGTCATCATAGGCGCGGGTAGCGCCGCATTTGGTCTCGCTTCCCT
>QLUS01000150.1 GCA_018725535.1 Bacillota bacterium | reverse complement strand
AGGTCTGACGGGTCGGTGGGGTTGAGGTGAATCGATAGGGACACGCCGGGCATATTGGCTAAACGCGCCAAAAACGCAGCGGGCACTTTGGGGGGATAGGCGGTTATAGCCATCACCCGCGCTACCTGATCGCCAAAGGTAATGGTTTTTGCCGCGAAATCCAACGCTTGTGGTAAGGTTATGTCTAGCATATCCGGCAAGGCGTTGCTTTTTAGTTTAACCATATTTTTCTCCCCTTTCTGTAGGCGGAATTTGACCGATGAGCGAAGCAACGAGCCGTGGGTCCTATTGTTTGCCCTAGGACGCGTTAGAACGCCCCTAGGAGGCGTTCTGGGCACGGCGACATGCAAATGCACCACCTGCCTCGGTTGAGCGCGTCCTAGGGCAATCTGGAGCCAGGAAAAGATTCTTAAAAAGGGTAGATAGGAGGCAGAATCGCTCCCGGCCCTCCTATTCGTTCGGTAGCCGCTTTGTCTGGGTTGAAAAAACAAAATAACAGCTCCATAATTTCTTGTCCCTCGCAGAGCGAGGAAGCGAGACCAGCTCCGGAGAGGCTGGTCATCAGTTCCTGAGCAGCGCCCACAGTGTGTGCATCGTCCTCGCCCGAGAGTAGCATGTAGAACCGCCGTTCAGCCGTTTCACCTCCTGCGGCCACAGACGCTACGTGCCGAGAATATTCCCGCAGCAGCCGCTTGCGTGTTGGATTGGGCTCCTCCGCCGCTTTCTCGTTAAGCCGCCTCAAGTAAGAGTCTAGGTCAATTGGGCGGCCGATCGTGAAAATCTGCAAGGGCACCTTGATGCCGTTGAGCACTTCGTGTAATGCCGCCACCACTCGCTTTCTTTCATTGTCACTCTTCAGAGACATATTCAGCGGAGTTACCCTGACGACAGCAGCGCAGCTGCCGTCTTTCTTTTTAATAGTTCTCGGACGAATATCTGCGATCGGGAGCCAATCCCGCACGCCGTTTTCTGTTCCCTGCGTGTTTTTGCGGCGCGCCCTTAAAGCATCTAGCAATCTCACAAAAAATCTCCTCCCTGTGGCACATTAAAATATCGTCGTTGACTGGTTTTCCACCTGTGATACAAAACCGCCAGACCGAACAGGCTTTCTCCCTCTAGCCCTGGCCGGGTGGCAAAAAACATAAACCCTGTCGGTAGCACAAGAAGAGCCATCCTAACAATCGGCGAGGCACCAAACAACGAGGCCACAAAACCAAGCGCCGCGCCAACCACGAGGCCGACGCCGCACAATGCCAGCTCGGGAATTCCAAACCCGGGGACCAGCTCAAAACGCGCCCTTACATTTTTAGGCACAAGGTACATACTCCGTCCTCCTTTCAATCCAATCCGTTGTTCAAAACAGGTTCTTGCGTCCCTCCGCGCTTGTCAAGGACTAGGGAGGGATACCGCAGCTGGTGTTCGACCCAGCGAGGATATGCTCACCCTTGACAGACCGTAGTAGCTATAATATCAGCGACCCCGACGCTGCAACCCACAAAACGTGCATCCCTGAGCCAAGCAGCGTCGGGGTCTGGCAAGCGCCGAGCGTCGTTATCCCGTTCTCAGCGCCCCGGGCACCATGCCGAAGCTGCTCCGTTGCTCCCCAGCATTGCCAGCACCCCCATAGAGGGCTAATACCTCTAGCGCCTTCCCCCTGTTTTCTCCATCACAACTAATAAAGCGTTGAACGGGAAAGCGAACAAACTCAGCCCCTTCATAAACTTGCGAGACAAATTCCGTATCATGATTGGAGAGTAAAACCGTCACGCCCCTAGCAGACAACTGCCTAGCGAGGATCCCGAGCTCCAACTGGTCTTTGGGTGTAAATCCCCCTGATGAATAAGCCGTGAAATTCGCCGTTGCGGTCAGGGGCACATAAGGCGGATCACAGTACACCACGTCGCCCGCATTCGCCCTAGCCATTGTGTCCCTGAAGTCTGCTACATGAAACACGGCTTTCTCTGCACACTGCTTAAATCCTAGCATTTCGGCCCGTGGAAAGTAGGGCTTTTTATACGAGCCAAAGGGCACATTGTACTCGCCCTTAAGGTTATAGCGGCACAAACCGTTGTATCCGTGGCGATTCAGATAGACGAACAAAGCAGATTTGCGGCGGGTGTCCCTGCAGGAGTTAAACTCCGCGCGGAGTTCGTAGTATGCTTCAGGAGTGTTGCTGCCCTCACAGAACAGCAAAGAGCTGTACTCTATGAAGGCCGAGCCCTCATCTTTCAGAGTCCTGTAAAGACCTATAAGGTCAGCATTGGTGTCGCAGATGAGATTGTGGTCGTAGTTAGTGTTGAGAAAAACCGCTGCCGAACCGGCAAAGGGCTCGATAAGCCTGAACCCCCGCGCGGGTAGCATGGACTTTATACGGTCGATGAGCCGATACTTGTTCCCTGCCCATTTCAAGAATGGTTTCACGAGCGAACCCTTCCCCCCTAAAATCAAGTAGGTCCGGGAATATTGCTCCGGAAACACACAGCCCTGTTGGCATCATCTCCCGTTGTTGTGGCGATCGTCTTGAGGACGTCTATCGGAGAGGCGGGCACGATTAACTACAATGCCGACAATGTTGTTTGCGATCTCGTGCGGGGACTTGTCAAAGCGAATGCGGTCGCCATCCCATGACCCGCGCGTATCATTGATACCGTTCAGCAACTTAATCCCTCGCCCCAAGGGCCCCCAGAGGGTGAGATTCCGGGTGTAGTCGTCAAGCAAAAAATCTCTTTCCGTCACGGGGCCTCTGATGTAATGTCTTTTGTTCTGCCCGCACGGAGGAAACGTCCTGCGCTCGTGTGGTATCTCCGGCAGGTACCTGTCTAACCACGCGGATTTTTCAATCACCGCGTACGGACTGTCCTCAAGGACGGACGATAAAATATGCACCCCTATTTCAGGGTGTTTTCTCACGATGCGCTCGACCGCACGGATAACATTGAGGTGGGGCTCCAGATTCAGAAAATACCCTTGCTCATAGAGCGCCTCAAGGGTATCCACCTTATTGAAAACAGCAAGCGTACCGTCCATATCTACAAACAGCCTGTAAATCACGTATCTTTGACCGTCCTTTCTTTGAAAGCGCTACGGGCGGGGCTTAATGAGCGTCGCTTGTGTAGGTGCAAAGAGGGAACCCGGAGCACCCACGGAATCTTCCGGTTGGTCCCGTGCGCTCTACAAGCAGACGCCCGCACTCTAAGCACGTCCGATCCGGCGCAGACCTAACGTCGCTTGCCGGCAACAAGTCCGCCGCACTGGCCTCGCTTAGCCTCTCGATTAGAGCAGACCGCTCCCACAACTCCACTCTATTGACCTCGGCGAGCTTGATGGCTGCCGGCGTAAAGGCTGAGTTCGTCACCACCATGGCTCTCTCGGCTTTGTAGTACGCCTTCGCTGCTACGATTTGTTGTACCGCCTCAATACCCACCGCATTTTCCCATCTCTTAGCTTGGACGATAGTGGTGGCGCCGTCTTTTACAAGAATTAGGTCTGCTCCAAAGTCTCCAAACTCCGGGGTTATTTTGGCATTGTACCCTTGAGCCTTAAAATATAGGGCCAGAAAGCGTTCAAAACCTTCGCCAGTTAGTTTGTCGATTTCGTTAATGCCACTTTTGAGGAGCTTTTTTTCAGCCGCTTCTCGGCGAATACACGACAAAAACCCCACAGCCAAGAGACTCCCCACAGAGACCCACCCAACCGCATCCGGGCGCACCAGCAAGGTTATCCCAATAACGCAGCCCATCCCGATTAGCCCCATTAACAGCCCGCCCCAGCCGCCCTGTCTTGCGGACCGCCCGGAGCGTTTCCCTGTCTGCGGCCTAGCGTTATAT
>QLUS01000015.1 GCA_018725535.1 Bacillota bacterium | reverse complement strand
AAAGCGAAAAGGAGGTCCCCCATGCAAAGAACAGACGATTTTGCCGCACGGCGCGCGCACCTCGCTCATCTTAGCGAGGCCGCACTAGAGCGGCGCTTCTGGGAATTAGCCCAGAGCATTACACAGCCCTTAGTAGATATGGCCACTAAACACACCTCTCCCTCGATTGAGAGGTCGGTAATCTTGCGCATGGGGTTTTCTAGCCTAGAAGCGCAAGCGATTGTCAAACGCGTCACAGAGCTTGACCTGCTTGGCAAAGGTGCGGGCCACGTGGTGTGGCGTCTCGCCGCAGCCAACCAAATTGAACTTAAGCAGGCTGCCGAGTTGCTGCAAACCGAGGCCGGTGCCGAACAGATTAAGCAGATCTTTTCAGGAGGTGTGCGCCAGTGGACAAGTTAGTGAAGCATGAGAAGCTCAACGTCGAAGAAATCTTGCAGGGACTAGAGAATTACCGTCCGCGCCGTAAGGGCTGGACTTGGCGAAAGCCTGTTAGTCCGCAGGTGATCAACGGACTAACCTTCAAGCAGACATCCCAAGGACTCACCCAGAGCATACCGCTCCCCTCGGCCAAATACTTTGGGCATATCGACCCACAACCCGACTGTGTAATTACGACCGAGATTGCCTCCGGCCGCTTCGAAGACGATATCCGCCGCATGCGTATGGCTGCTTGGCATGGGGCAGACCACATTATGGTTATCCGCACCGCCGGACAAAGCCATTACGATGGCCTCATTGAAGGCACACCAGAGGGTATCGGCGGCGTCCCCATTACGCGCAAACAAGTCCGCGCATCGCGCAAAGCACTCGACCTTATCGAGGACGAAGTTGGCCGCCCCATTAACTTTCACTCCTATGTCAGCGGCGTTGCCGGACCGGAAATCGCCGTGCTCTTTGCCGAGGAAGGCGTAAACGGCGCGCACCAAGACCCGCAGTACAATGTGCTGTACCGCAATGTCAATATGCACCGCAGCTTTGTAGATGCAGCAGTGGCTAAGACGCTGATGGCCTACGCGGGCATGGCGCAGATTGACGGAGCACACAACGCTAATGCTACGGCGCGCGAAGGATGGAAGGTAATGCCGGAGCTTTTGGTGCAACATGGCATTAACAGCGCTTACAGCCGTTTAGTGGGCATGAAGCCCGAGAACATCTGTCTCTCGACCGTGCCGCCTAGTGCCGCGCCTGTACCTGCGCTCACCTTTGACTTGCCCTATGCTGTTGCCTTGCGCGAGCTTTTCCGCGAGTACCGCATGCGGGCGCAAATGAACACCAAGTACATCGAATCCGACACGCGTGAAGCAACGGTCAGTCACACGCTTAATCTTTTAATCTCACGCTTGACCAGCGCTGACATCCAGAGCACCATTACTCCCGATGAGGGACGCAATGTGCCTTGGCACTACTACAACATTAACGCCGTCAGCACCGCCAAACAGGCACTCTTAGCCATGGACGGGCTTAGCGACATGGTAGAAATCAAGCGCGACGGCGTGCTCGGAACAAGAGTGCGCGAGCTAAAAGAGCGCGCTGTGCTCTTTATGGAAGAAATGCTGGCCGTGGGCGGGTATTTCAAGGCCGTGGAAGCTGGCTTTTTTGTGGACAGCGGCTACTACCCAGAGCGCAACGGCGACGGCATTGTAAGGAAGAGCCACGGCGGCATCGGTGTCGACACTATTGTCGAGCGCGACGCAGACTATTTTGCGCCGGTTTGTCACCACTACGGGTACAACAATATCCCACCGCAGTTTGCGTCTAATGTGTGTGGGCCGGTGGGCGGATGTTCGCTCTGTGACCCCGCCAAGATTGCCTATATCGACGAACTCGATGCTGTCGATAACGTCGCAACTCGTATGGCCGCGACGCGCGACCAGAGAGAGTTAGGTTTGATCAAGCCCGAAGTGGAGTGGGCGGGCGACGGTGTCGTGGCGGTGCAAATGTTTATCCCTGCCGAGCCGAGGACTGCGCACTTTAGCGCCTTGGAGCTCGCCAAACAGATGAACTTGCGCGACCCGCAGGTCATTCACAAACAGGTTATGCAACACGCCGAGGGTACTTATGTCGAGGTTAAGGGCATTTTAGACGCCACAATCGACATCAATACTCTAAAGCTACCCCCCGAAGAAGTGGTTTTAAGTGCCGACGAAGTGCGTAAAGACCTCCATGCCCAACCGCTGCGCATAGTCGCGGCCACGGTAGGCAACGACGAGCACTCTGTAGGTTTACGCGAAGTCATCGACATTAAGCACGGAGGGATAGAGGGCTATGGCGTGGAGTGCCACTACTTAGGCACCTCTGTCTCGCTAGAGAAGATTGTCGACGCCGCCATAGAGCTGGATGCTCGCGCTATTTTAATCAGCACCATCATCACCCACGCCGACATCCACCGCATCAATATGCGGAGGTTACACGATTTGTGCGTAGAGAAAGGCGTGCGCAGTCGCTTGATCTTAATTGGCGGAGGCACACAGGTAACGCATGAGCTGGCGGTGGAATGTAACCTTGACGCCGGATTTGGCCGAGGCACCAAGGGGATTCATGTAGCTAGCTTTATGGTGAAGAACCGCCGTGAGCGTAACCTCATTTGAATCGGTCACTTGTTGCCGATGTCTTAGTTGCAGAAATCGGCAGCACTACGACTGTTGTTAACGCCTTTGCAGGGTTCGCGGAGGGAGAACCTCGTTTCCTAGGGCAGGGAGTAGCACCTACCTCGGTCCTAGAGGGAGATGTCATGGTAGGCCTTGAACAGGCGGTGCGAGACCTAAAGTGCGTTCTCGGGACGAACTTAACATGGAAGCGCATGCTTGCAACGAGCAGTGCTGCGGGCGGCTTGCGTATGACTGTGCACGGCTTAGCCTACGATATGACCGCTAGGGCAGCTAGGGAAGCGGCCCTCGGCGCGGGTGCTATCGTCAAGCTGGTAACAAGCGGGGAACTAGCTGCGCAGAATCTGCGTGAGATAATGGACACCGCGCCAAACATCATCTTGCTGGCGGGGGGCGTAGACTACGGCGAGCGCGCCACGGCGATAGCGAACGCCGGGAAAATTGCCTCTCTGCCCCTCGCAGCCCCTGTCATCTATGCTGGGAACATTGCCTGCCGACAGGAAGTGGCGGAGATAATCAAAGCTTCGGGTAAGCATCTATTTATGGTCGACAATGTCTATCCGCGCATTGACGAACTCTGCATCGAGCCGACACGTACGGTAATCCAGCAGGTATTTGAGGAACACATTGTGCATGCACCGGGTATGGAGCGCATCCGTGAGATGGTGCAAGGCAGTATCCTGCCCACGCCCGGTGCGGTGATGAAGGCGGCGGAAGCCCTCCACGAACAGCTAGGGGACCTACTTGTAGTAGATGTGGGAGGAGCCACAACCGATGTGCACTCGGTAACACAGGGGAGCGAAGAACTCGCGCGTTTGCTGGTGAGTCCAGAGCCAAAAGCTAAACGCACAGTTGAAGGCGACCTCGGGGTCTATGTGAATGTTCGCCATATCGCCGATTTGGTTAAACCTCACGAGGCCGAGAAAGAAGGAATAGACCTCCCCCGCGTTCTTGACGGGTGGCCGCCCATACCAACTACACCCGAGCAGTACCGGGCTTTAACCTTGTTAACACGCAAAGCAGTAGAGACAGCATTAGAGCGTCATGTCGGGCGCATCAAGCATCTCTATGGCCCTTTTGGCCGGAGTACCATCGCCCAAGGCAAAGACCTTACCGAGGTGCGCTGGGTTATCGGCACAGGCGGGCCGCTCACTAGACTTACTAATGCAGCGGCTATTCTTAAGGCGGCATTGCGCGTGACGGCCAGGCAGGAGATGTACCCAAAAAACTTCCAAGTGCTGATTGACCGCGACTACAACTTAGGAGTACTGGGCGTTCTAAGTCAAGAATACAAGCGCGAGGCTCTCTTGCTCATGCAAAGAAGTCTCGGTGTGGAGGTGTAGTGTGGCTGTCTTAACGATTGATCTTAAGAAACTTGAGCACAATGCCCGGCTAATCTGCGAGCGAGCGCAAAGCAGAGGGGTAAGCGTTTATGGAGTGACCAAGGTGATGGCCGGACTTTCCGAAGTGGCGTTTGCTTTTAAGCGGGCCGGGGTAGAAGCTATCGCAGATTCGCGCCTAGAGAACATTGCGGCAATGCGTAAGGCAGGTGTGCCGGGGCCGTTTGTGCTACTGCGCCTGCCCTCCGTCAGTCGAGCGGCAGAAGTCGTTAGTCTAGCGGATGTCTCACTCAACTCTGAGCTGTGTACGCTGCTAGCACTAAACCGCGCGGCAGGTGAGCTCGGTGTGACCCACCGCGTTGTTGTTATGGTCGACGTGGGCGACTTGCGCGAAGGTGTGTGGCCAAAGGATCTCCTGCCTATGCTTATCGGCAGCCTTAAGCTTCGCAATATCGAGGTTATTGGGATTGGCACTAATCTGGCCTGCTACGGCGGCGTTATCCCCGATGAAAACAATATGGCGCTCCTCCGTGAGTTAGCCGTAGCAGCAGAGGCATGCCTAGGCCGCAAGTTGGTGGCGTCGGGGGGCAATTCGAGCAGTTTGGCGTGGCTGTTCTCTGACCAATTCCCTGTGGGCATCAACAATTTGCGCATCGGTGAAGGCATTATACTAGGCAGAGAGACCGTTGACCGTCAACCGTTGCCTGGTGCTTATCTAGACGCCTGTACACTCACCGCAGAGATAATCGAGCTTAAGCTTAAGCCTTCCGTCCCCATTGGCACTATCGGGCAAGACGCGTTCGGCGCTGTGCCATCCTTTGTAGACCGTGGACTCCGCCAACGGGCCATCTTAAGTCTCGGTCGCCAGGACACAGTCCCCGCGGGGCTCACCCCTTTGCTCCCCGGAGCGGAGGTAATTGGCGCGAGTAGCGACCACCTGCTTCTCGACGTTACCGCCGCCCCTAGTGTTCGCGTGGGCGATTGGGTCTCGTTCATCCCCGGATACGGCGCGCTGCTGGCAGCCGCAACATCGCCGTATGTGCGGAAGGTGGTGGGGTAGAGCTGCTTACGGCTTACGGCGTACAGCTGACGGCTGACCGCTGAAAGCCACCCCGTCTTTGATTTTTGATCTTTGATTTTTGATTTTTGTTTGCTTCCAAGCCCCAAGCGGAAAGCGGATAGCCACCCCGTAGTTCATGATTCACGATTCACAGCCACTACACACACAAGGAGGCCTCATTATATGTCTAAACGTATTGTTATCGCTTTTGGTGGAAATGCTATTCTGCAGTCCAAACAGAAGGGCACAGCGGAGGAACAGCGGGCTAATGTACACACGGCTTGTATGGCCGTAGCTAACCTCGTGGAGGCAGGCAACCAGGTAATAGTAACGCATGGGAACGGTCCGCAAGTGGGGGCAGTGTTATTACAGAACGAGATAGCCAAAGAGCAGGTTCCGGCAATGCCGCTGGATATGTGCGGCGCAGCCACGCAGGGGCAGATCGGCTATATGATTCAGCAGTCGCTGACTAACATTCTCACGGAGCGCGCCCTTCCCCGGCCCGTTGTGAGCCTAGTTACGCAAGTGCTGGTAGACGAAAACGACGCGGCTTTTAAACACCCAACCAAACCCATTGGGTCCTTCTACACAGCGGAGGAGGCCGCGCGCTTTAGTGCAGAAAAGGGCTGGGTCATGCGCGAAGACAAGGCGCGCGGCGGCTGGCGCAGGGTAGTGCCCTCTCCGGACCCCATCCGCATTGTAGAACGCGCTGCCATTCGTTCACTCCTTGATGCTGAGGCGCTGGTGATTTCCTCAGGCGGCGGCGGCATCCCCGTCGTAGAACGCGCCGGGAAACTCTACGGGGTGGAGGCCGTAATTGACAAGGACTTAGCCGGTGAACGCCTTGCCTGCGATGTCGAGGCCGACACACTGATGATTCTTACCGACGTATCCGAAGTTGCTCTCAACTTCAACACCCCCGACCAAGTGAATTTGCGGTGTATTGCGCTAAGTGAGGCCAAGCGATACTATGGAGAGGGGCACTTTAAGGCTGGCAGTATGGGGCCGAAAATGCTTGCCGCTATCCGGTTCCTTGAAGACGGCGGGGAGCGTTCCATCATCACTTCTTTGGAGATGGCCGGCAAAGCTGTACAAGGCTTAGCCGGAACCATAATTACGCGTACAGGGGAGGGTTATCCGTGCCAGTAAACCTAAAGGGAAGAAGCTTACTTACGCTTATGGATTTCTCTAAAGAGGAAATCCGCTATCTGCTTGAACTCTCTAAAGACCTTAAAGCCAAGAAGCGCGCCGGAATCAGTGAGGAGAAACTTCGGGGCAAGAGCATTGTCCTGCTCTTTGAAAAGACCTCCACGCGGACACGATGTGCCTTTGAAGTAGCAGCCCTCGACGAGGGCGGCCACGTCACATTCCTTGACTCAAAGAGCTCGCAAATGGGCAAAAAAGAATCACTAGAGGACACCGCAAAGGTGCTCGGGCGTTACTACGATGGCATTGAGTATCGCGGCTATGAGCAAAAGGTAGTCGAAGAACTTGCTCGCTTTGCCGGTGTGCCGGTATGGAACGGCTTAACCGACGTCGACCATCCCACGCAGATTCTAGCCGACCTCTTGACGATTGAAGAACATGTGGCCAAGCCACTGCACAAGGTCAAAGTGGTCTATGTAGGCGACACCCGTAACAATATGTCCTATGCGTGGATGTACGGTGCGGCCAAAATGGGCATGCACTATGTGGCGTTAGGCCCCAAAGAGCTGTGGCCGCAAGAAGTAACGTTAGCAAAGATACGTGAGGTCGCCACTGCCTCCGGCGCCACGATTGAAATCACCGACCAACTAGATTGCCTAAAGGGCGCAGACGTAATCTACACTGACGTCTGGGTGTCCATGGGTGAAGAAGAACAAATGGAGCAAAGGGTTAAGCTTTTGTCGTCCTTCCGCGTGACCATGGATATGCTTAAGGCTACTGGCAACAGCGACGTTCTCTTTATGCACTGCTTGCCCGCCTACCACGATTTCGAGACCGGCGTAGCCAAAGAAGCCATGCAGCGCGGCCTTGATATTCGCGAGGTTACGGACGAGGTGTTTAGAAGCAGATACTCGGTCGCCTTTGATGAAGCCGAAAACAGAATGCATACGATTAAGGCGGTTTTGGTAGCGACGCTGTAGACGCCTGCCGCTTGCCGCTTGCCGCTGGCCGCTGGCCGCTGGCCGTCAGGTTGTAAGTCGGAGGGTAAACAAAAATCAAAAACAAAAATCAAAGCCGCGGATGCTTGCTACTTCTACTTTCTGCTGTAAGCCGTACGCCGTACGCCGTAAGCCGCTGCAAAATGCCAAGTGCAAAGTGCACACAACACACAAACGAACGGAGGAACACCAATGCAAAAACGCCGCGTACTAATTATGGGTGCCGCAGGGCGTGATTTTCACAATTTTAACGTGCGCTACCGCAATGATAGCCAAGTAGAAGTCGTAACCTTCACCGCCACACAAATCCCCGACATCGAAGGGCGGGTTTATCCCGCTGAGCTAGCCGGACCGCTGTACCCTGCCGGCATTCCCATTTACGCTGAGGAAGAGCTGTCGAACTTAATTAAGTCACTGCACGTCGACGAAGTGGTCTTTTCCTACAGCGACGTACCGCATACTTACGTCATGCACAAGGCCTCGCAAGTTATCGCCGCAGGCGCGACCTTTAGTATGCTGGGTGCCGCGCAAACCATGGTCAAGTCACACAAGCCGATAGTGGCGGTCTGCGCGGTGCGCACTGGGGTTGGCAAGAGCCAGACCACCCGCAAAGTCTGCGATACACTCAAGGCTATGGGCAAAAAGGTGGTGGCAGTGCGTCATCCTATGCCTTATGGCGATCTTACCGCGCAGGTGTGCCAGCGCTTTGCCAGTTACGCTGACCTTGATCATCATAAGTGCACCATCGAGGAACGTGAAGAGTACGAGCCCCACATTGACCGCGGCGTCATCGTCTATGCGGGGATTGACTACGAGCGGATTCTCAGGGCCGCAGAACAAGAAGCAGACGTGATTGTCTGGGATGGTGGTAACAACGACACGCCGTTCTTTAAGCCTGACGTGCACATCACCCTTGTCGACCCGCATCGTCCGGGACACGAGCTCCTCTACCATCCCGGCGAGAGCAACCTGAGAATGGCAGATGTCATCGTCATCAATAAGATCGAGACCGCGAACCCTGAATCAGTCTCGCTGGTGCGTGAGAGTGTCGCTCGGATTAACCCCGCTGCTATCGTCATTGACGGTGCTTCCCCCATCTTTGTGGAAGACATGAACCTGCTGCGCGGTAAGCGCGTACTGGTCATTGAAGATGGTCCTACCCTAACGCACGGCGAAATGGCCTATGGCGCGGGGGTAGTCGCCGCCAAGAAGTTTGGCGCGGCGGAACTCGTTGACCCGAGACCATATGCCGTGGGCACCATTAAGGCCACCTTTGAAAAATTCAGCCACATGGGAGCCCTTCTACCCGCGATGGGTTACGGCGCAAAGCAAATCTCCGAGCTTAAACGTACCATTGAGGCCACTCCCTGTGACACCGTGCTTATCGCGACACCGATTGACTTGCGCCGTGTGCTCAAGATTGACAAAAACACTACCCGTGTACGCTACGAGCTGCAAGAAATCGGCAAGCCTACGCTCCAAGACGTTTTGGCAAAACTCTAGCCAACGCAGTTCGCAACCATCTCAGCGAATCAACCCCGCTCGCGCCTTACGGCACGGCGGGGCTTTGGTTTTCGCTTGTGGCTTGCCGCTGGCCGCTGGCCGCTGGCTGGCGGACGGTGGCCGGATGCTGGCTGCTCCCCTGCGCTATGTGCTATGTGCCATGTGCCCCCCGCACACCATACGCCTTACACAACGCCTGCGTCCCAAGTTGTCCATCGCCCGCTTCTAGCAGCTGACGATACATCATCAGCACTTGGTGGACGACGGGCAGGGAGATGCTGACCTTCTTAGCCTCCTCTTCCGCTAAGTCCAAGTCCTTGACGAAGTGGTGGATAAAGAAACCCGGTGCGAAATCTCCTGCCAATATCTTTGGGCCGTTGTTGCTGATTTGCCAGGAACCTGCCGCCCCACTTGAAATAGCCTGGAGGACAACATGCGGACCCATACCTTTACTCCGCGCGTAATGCATGCTCTCTGTGATCGCGGCTGTGTTCCCGGCCACGGCAATCTGGTTGGCGAGCTTACAGTGCTGCCCCGTCCCTGCTTTGCCAACGTAGGTGATGGTCTTGCCCATCAGGGAAAACAGGTCTTTGGCTGCCGCAAAGTCACTTTCATCACCGCCGACCATGATGGACAGCGTCGCATTCGCCGCGCCGATATCGCCGCCTGAGACCGGGGCGTCAAGCATACGCAGACCTCTTGACCGCGCCTCTTGGTACAGCTGTTCTGCTAACGTGGGGCTTGACGTAGTCATATCTATGCACAGCGTTCCCTTTTTCGCGGCCTCAAACACCCCGCCAACCCCGGCATATACTTGCTCGACGTCCTTCGGATACCCCACCATGGAGATAACGACATCTGCATCAGCAACTGCCTCGGCAATTGTGGCGCATATGCGACATCGGTCTTTGAGGTTCTCAGCCTTAGCACTGCTACGCGTAAAGACCGCTACTGAGAACCCTGCATTGATTAGATGCATCACCATCCGGTTTCCCCATGACACCTGTTCCGATCCATGCTATCTTTTTCATTTCATTGCTCACACTCCTCTGGTTGATTATAGCAGATGCTTACGGCTTACGGCTTACGACGCGAAAAGATGTGCTCCGTGCTCCGTGCCCAGCGGAAAGCCACCTCGTCTTTGATTTTTGTTTTTTGATTTTTGTTTTTTGATTTTTGTTTGCTTCCTATCACGATTCACGATTCGAGAGCCATGATTCGCTACGCGGGCAGGAATCAGATGAAACACCGTGAATTAAAACACGTAGTACTATTAAGGGAGAGAAGAGGTTCTGCTGTGGATCTGGTTGTGGCGAGTCTAATAAAGCGAGTTAAGCGCGGCGAAATAAGCGCCTGCGCTGAGCTCGTTGACACCTACAAAGACAAGATTTACGCCTTCCTCTACCGCATGACAGGTAATAAGGAGGACGCCAATGACCTAGCCCAAGAGGTCTTTCTCCGCGTCTACAGTAATCTCCACACCTTTGACCAAGATATGCGCTTCTCGCCGTGGCTTTACCGCATCGCACAGAATTTAGCCATAGACTTCTTGCGTAAGCGGAAGAAGACCGTCTATCTCGATGACCAAATGGGGCAAGATAATGACATGAGTTGGCAGTTAGAGAGTCAGGCCCCAGGACCGGAAGCAGTGGCTGAGTTTCACGACTTTCAGACTGCGCTAGAAGCCGCGCTCTGGGAACTTGCTCCTATGTACCGCATGGTACCCCTATGCGCTTTGCCCACGATATGTCCGATGACGATATCGCCAAAGTCACCCAACTGCCCGTAACCACGGTAAAGACTAGGCTGCACCGCGCACGCGAGAGCTTACGCCAAGCCTTGATCAAAAACGGATATTAATGACTCCTAAGGAGGGTCGCACATTGAGCAGTAACTATTACTGCAACTCGAAACATGAACAGCTAGAAGAAGGACTCGGCTCGCTGCCCGACATCCCTGCCCCTGTAGGATTTACCGCATCGCTCCTAGCCCGCTTGCCGCGATTGTCGGAGCGCAAGACGCGCTTCCATAGGTGGCGTACAGCTCTAGCTGTTGCGGCACTGCTATTGCTTTTGGGTTCGCCGCTTTATGGCTTGACGGATAGTGCTAGGCCTATGGTCGAGAGCACCGACCTGCACGCCGGGATAGAGCTTGTGGGCAACACAGTCACAGTGAAAGCGGGGGAAGTGCTGCGGGGAGACCTCCGGGTTTACAACACGGAGCTGCGCGTACAGGGTCGCATTGAAGGGACGGTTTACCTTGCCGCAAGTAACCTAAGCATAGAGAGCCCCCGGGCGAAGTAGTGGGGGAAGTCCGGGTTCTGCCGCAATCCTGGCTCACGCAGCTACGTTTTGGCCTTGTACAAATGGGGCTTGAGGTACGATCTTATGTCAGGGGGGCATTGCGCTAGTGACGGACAAGTACACACCCGAACAGCTCGAGAGAATTATAAACGTCTGCCGGAACACTTTAGCGCGCGATGCCAAGAACGCTACCGCTCACCATGACCTTGGGGTCGCACTTATGCAAAAGAGCGCAGTTGACGAGGCTATAACCCACTTCTTGCAGGCAGTGAAGTTAGCCCCTGCGCAGTCCCTTGGCCACTACCTGTTAGGTATAGCCTATGCCGAGAAGAACATGTTTCAGGAGGCCATCACCGCTTGGCAACACGTCGTGAAACTAGATAAGAAAAACGTCGGAGCGCATTATTTTCTGGGGAAGGTCTATGCGCTGCAGGGGATGAGCGACGCGGCACTACTCCACTTGCGCAAGGCCAAGGCGCTGCAGCCTAGCAACCCGTTAATTTACCATACACTGGCCGAAGTCCATGTGCTGAGGAGGGAATCGCGGGACGCCGAAGCAGAGTGGAAGGCTGTGCTGTTGTTGCGGCCTGAAGACCCGCGGGCACTCATTAACCTCTGTGCGCTGTGTCTTGATCAGGGGGACTACCAAAAATGTATAGACTATGGGCAGGA
Organism: Bacillota bacterium; assembly: GCA_018725535.1. Classification (GTDB taxonomy): domain Bacteria; phylum Bacillota; class UBA994; order UBA994; family UBA994; genus UBA994. The sequence continues at coordinate 8,918 of QLUS01000015.1, read as the reverse complement.
CTTCCTTGCGTCAAACCGAGACGACAGCCGAGTACGTTTTAACCTAGGGTTAGCACACCTGCGCTTGGGCGATATAGCGGCTGCGGCTCTGCATTTAGAGCAGGCAGCAGTGCTAGCGCCTGCGGACGCAGACATTTTGCTGGCCTTAAGGGAAGTCGGTGACCAGCCAGACTAGTTTCGGCAACAGGCACCTGAGGAAGAAGTTTGACTGCTGTAAAGCGGTAACGTGTAGGCAGCGCGAAAGGGGAGACGCGTCAATGTGGGATGTTTTTTCGCAAGTTCTCGTAGAAGTGCGCGTGCTTGACATAATCGATGTAGCTATCGTCTACTATGTCTTCTATCGCCTTATTGTTCTTATCCGCGATACCCGCGCGGTACAGCTAATCAAAGGGTTGGCCGTACTGCTAGGTGTAACAGTAATCAGCGACCGCCTAGGCCTATGGACACTTAACTGGCTGCTCTCGCGCACTATAGCAGCTGGTTTTGTTGCTGTGCCCATATTGTTTTGGCCTGAGCTAAGGCGGGCGCTTGAGCATTTAGGACGAAGCAGCATCTTAAGTAAGCGCTTTCACTTAGCTTCGGAATTGCCGGAGAGGTCTCGTCTGGCGGCTTTGGTAGCCGACGCAGCAGGAACCCTGAGTCAGACGCGTACCGGTGCGCTAATAGTTATAGAGCGAGAAACGGGGCTTACGGAGTACACTGAGACGGGCGTTACTATCGACGCCGTGGTAAGTATAGCGCTCTTGACTAACACTTTTGTACCTAACACGCCTTTACACGACGGGGCGGTAGTAATCCGGCACGGGCGCCTAGCTGCAGCAGGTTGCTACCTGCCGCTCAGCGCGAATCACAATTTGGACCAAGAGCTAGGCACACGGCACCGCGCCGCGTTGGGAATCACTGAGGAGACAGATGCCTTAGCGGTGGTTGTGTCCGAGGAGACAGGGAGTATTTCGCTCGCGGAGGGCGGCAAGTTGTTCCGCCATCTTGATGCGCGTTCGCTGGCTAAGCGGCTGGAGGAATCACTGCAACCTGACCAGGTACCTTCCCGTTTCCCGTGGGGGGTGAAGATGTGAGAATTAACCGCACTGACATTGGCACCCATATCCTAGCTTTAGTGCTAGCACTGGTATTATGGTTCTTTGTCATGTATACTCAAAGTCCTACGGGTGTAGTTGAACTACATACGCGGCGACTTAGCGCCGTTACGCTTGAAGTGCGCAATCGCCCGGTGGGGCTGACTTTAGTGCGGCAACCTACTGGCGCTGTGGTTCTGACTGTGCGCGGCCCTCGACAGGTGTTAGACGGCTTGAAGGCGCAGGATGTGGTCGTCTATTTGGACTTGGCGGGACTCAATGAGGGTACGCACCAGCTCGGCGTCCGAGTAGCCCTCCCAAGCGGGGTAGAGGCCGTAAGCAGCGCTCCCACTCGCGTGGAAGTCGCACTGGATCAGATTGTCTCGGTTACCTTGCCTGTCAAGCTGTTGCTTGAAGGGAGTCTCCCTGCGGGCTATTTCGCTCCGCCTAACCAAGTCACGCCTAGCTCTGTCGTGGTCACGGGAGGACGAAGCGCTGTCGCTCGCTTGGCCCCGCTCGTAATCCGGCTCGATGCCAGTGGCTTGACTAATTCGCTTGCCGCTAGTGCTGAGCTGCACCCCCTTGACGTGACCGGCCAGCGCCTATCCGACGTGTCCTTAAGTGCAGCCTCAGTCGAGTATCATCAACCTGTTTACCCCACTAAGTCCCTGCCTATTAGGCTTGAAACTCGGGGGCAACCAGGAGGTGACATCAAGAACGTGCGTTTGGAGATTGTCTCTGCTCCGGAAAGTCCGAGTTTGCAGGCTACGCTAGCCGCGCCACCTGATATCTTGCACGACTTAACCGAACTCGTCATTCCCATTGATGTGACCGGCGTTACCGCAAGCACGACCGTCGAGGTGACGCCATCTGTGCCCCTTGGCGCATATTTAGTCGCGCCGCCTTTGGTCAAGGTTCGCGTAATAGTAGACTCCCCAAGATAACGTGAGAAGGTGATTTGACTTGCGCATGTTTGGCACCGATGGTGTGCGCGGCATAGCCAATACTGAACTGACCCCGGAAATAGCTCTCGCCCTTGGGCGCGCTGCTGTCACCGTACTTGCGTCCTCGTGCAACCCGGTAGTTTTTGTCGGCAGGGACACTCGTCGTTCAGGCGACCTGCTCGTCTCCGCGTTAGCTGCGGGCTGCATGTCGGCTGGCGCTGATGTAGTTGACCTAGGCGTAGTGCCTACACCAACACTCGCCTACCTGACACGCTACCACGGCGCGGGTATCGGAGCGGTTGTTTCCGCTTCGCACAATCCCGCCATTGATAACGGCATTAAGTTTTTCTCGCGGGACGGCTACAAGCTGCCTGATGAAATGGAAGACGCCATCGAGGCGCTAGTGCGAAATGGCCGCGCCCTTTCGGTCGCGGGCGACCGGGTAGGTGTGCTTAGGCAAGAAGTGGCGCTTCAGGAGGATTATCTCGCGTATCTCAAACGCGTTGTTCCTGTAGATTTAACAGGGCTTAAGATTGTTGTGGACGCGGCTAATGGCGCAGCCTTCGCCTCAGCCCCGGCTCTATTTACAGCACTTGGGGCTACGGTTATCCCGCTAAACGTTTCCCCCGACGGACTTAACATTAATATCGACGCAGGCTCTACTTACCCACAGCGCATGCAAGACACAGTTAGGGCTCTCTGCGCTCACGTTGGGCTGGCATTTGACGGCGATGCCGATAGGCTTATCGCCTGCGACTCACAAGGACGCCTTGTTGATGGAGATAATATTCTCCACATTTGCGCATCTTCTCTGCAAGCGAACGGATTACTGCCGCAGGCAACAGTAGTGGGGACAGTAATGAGTAATTTGGGTCTTGACGCCGTACTGCGGCGTAAAGATATAAAGGTGCGGCGTGCACAGGTAGGAGATCGCTACGTGTTAGCCGAAATGCAGAAGTCCGGCGCAGTACTTGGCGGGGAGCAATCCGGACACTGCATTTTCTTGGCATCGAGCACCACGGGGGATGGCCTCTTGACTGCCCTCATGTTGCTTCAGGCCGTAGTGGAGCAAGGCATCCCCTTAGACGCTTGGCTCGACGAGTTTAGGCGTTTCCCGCAGGTGCTCTTAAACATAGCCGTACCCGACAAACATGCCGCCATAAAACACATTGCGGTAAGGGAGGCGATAATGCGGGCTGAAGTCATCCTAGGCGAATCGGGGCGTATCCTAGTGCGCCCATCCGGCACAGAGGCGTGTGTAAGGGTGATGGTGGAGGCTCCAGATGAAGCAACGGCTAATTTGACCGCAGAAACAGTAGCAGCAACAATACGAAGTGCAAGCGCCTGATCTAGCATAACTAGATGGTCTAGCCGAGCTAGACGGTCTAGCAAAACTAGATGACGAGGTGGGGGGTTTATCGAGGATTCGGCGGATACCCCCGAGCTTAGGGCGGCTCTAGCCCACTGTGAAAACCGCCAAGTGATTGGCGGAACAATGCTTTGGGCGGCCCTAGATGGGTAGAGGAGGACACGCACTAAATGTGTGGTATAGTCGGCTATATTGGGAAGCTTAACGCGATGGGCGTCATTGTGGACGGCCTCGGACGTTTGGAATACCGGGGATATGATTCAGCGGGTATTGTGTTGTTTGACGACGGGGGGCTGCTCTTGGCGAAGAACGCCGGACGCTTAAATGTGCTGGCGGAACGCCTAAGGCATAATCCGCATCATTCCGCGCACTTAGGCATAGGACACACGCGCTGGGCAACGCATGGCGCACCTACCGATGTTAATGCCCACCCCCACATGGGGTGCGACGGGAGATTTGCTGTAGTACACAACGGCATTATCGAGAACTACAATGAGCTTAGGCGCGAGCTTGTGGCCTGTGGGCACGTATTTTTGTCGGAGACCGACACCGAGGTCATACCGCATCTTTTGGAGGAGCTTTACGAGGGGGATTTGCCCGCAGCAGTGCAAGCTGCAGTTAAGAAGCTCAAAGGTGCCTTCGCCATAGCCGTAGTTTCATCGGACGACCCAAGCATGGTAGTAGCATATCGGCAAGACAGCCCCCTCATCATTGGTCTAGGGCAGGGCGAAAGCTTTTTGGCTTCCGATATTCCTGCGCTCTTACCCTATACCCGGCGCACGGTAGTACTTGACGATGGCGACCTCGCCGTACTTAAAACCGAGGGCGTGGCGTTCTTCCGTCAGGGAGAGGCAGTACAAAAGGACGTTATGTATGTAGAGTGGGATGAAGTCGCCGCTGAGAAAGCGGGGTTCCCCCACTTTATGCTAAAAGAGATTCACGAGCAGCCTAAAGCGCTCCGGGACACGCTAGTCGGGCGCGTAAAGGGCGGCGGTACTAATCTAGCCGAGGAAATCTGTCTCACCAAAGAAGCAGTCGCAAGTATAGGCCGCATTGCGATTGTGGCCTGCGGCACCGCGTATCATGCCGGCCTGGTGGGGAAAGCGCTGATAGAAAAGTTAGCCCGCATTCATGTAGAAGTCGATGTGGCCTCGGAGTTTCGTTACCGTCAACCGGTGCTTAGGCGCGAGGATTTGGTTATTATCGTCAGCCAGTCCGGCGAAACCGCCGATACACTCGCCGCCTTGCGCGAAGCTAAGCGGCAGGGCTGCCGCGTAGTCGCCATCACTAACGTTGTTGGGAGCTCCGTATCGCGCGAGGGCGAGCATGTGATGCATACGCTAGCGGGGCCGGAGATTGCAGTGGCCTCTACTAAGGCCTATACAACACAGCTCGCAGCACTTACTTTAATCGCGATTGAGCTTGGTTTAGCCCGTGGTACGTTGACGCTAGAGCGAGCGAGTGGGCTGTTGCAGGGAATCAAGGCCCTTCCACAGCACGTTAGCGAGATTCTGGCTCAGACCGAGGCCATTCAAGCGATAGCAGAGCGCCTAGCGCAAAGCGAACATGCCTTCTTTATCGGCAGGGGACTCGATTACGCCGTAGCGCTAGAGGGAGCGCTTAAGCTTAAGGAAATCTCCTACATCCACGCCGAGGCCTATGCAGCAGGCGAGCTTAAGCACGGCGCCCTCGCCCTGATCACCGAACAAACTCCTGTGATTTGCCTCTTCACCCAGCCCGAGATAGCAGAGAAAATGGTCAGTAACGTCGAAGTAGTGCGCGCTCGGGGTGCGCTTACCGTAGCTGTTTCTAGCTGCGACGAGTCCCTAACCGCCGCCATCGCGCATCACGAAATTCGCATCCCAAAAACCGACCCACTGCTAGCCCCCATCTTGGCTGTTATCCCTCTGCAACTTCTCGCCTACTACGCCGCCGTAGCGCGTGGCGCAGACGTAGACAAACCCCGCAATTTAGCCAAGAGCGTTACCGTGGAGTAGCGAGGAGAAATGAGTGCGAGAGAGGCTGTCCGCTAACCGCTATCCGCCTTTAAAGAGCGGAAAGAGGAGAGGGACGAGGACGAGGGACGGAGGAGCGCGACACGGGGTCGAACTTCACAGTTCGACCCTTTTGCTTCGACCCTTTTGCTTCCTAGACCGAAAAGCCGAAGTGAGATAGAATGGTGATGAAAACAGCTGGAGGATACGATATGCTTGGCTTAGGCATTGATATTACGCCTGTGGAGCGCATTGCGGCCCTCGACCGCGCCTACCCCGAGAGGTTTCGCAGCAAGGTCTTAGCGCCTGGTGAGATGCCGCGCACTGCAGAGTCTCTCGCCGGGCTTTGGGCGGCAAAAGAGGCTGTGAGCAAGGCGCTTGGGACAGGCTTTGGCGAGTTTGGTCCCCGCGATATCCGCATTGGCTACGACGCGCACGGAGCCCCCATGGTAACACTAGTGGGACGAGCAGAGCAAGTAGCGCAGGTTCGCGGCATTGCCCGCATACTGGTGTCTATATCGCACGCCGGGGGCATGGCAGTGGCCTGTGCGGCGGCGCTACAGCAATAAGTGAAAATCAGTAAGTGAGAATCAGTAAGCGAGAATCCTAGCAGGAGAAGTGATGGGACATGGCCCCTATACGTTCGACAGTCGCTGACATTGTGCTTGATCATATCGCGCACAATGTCCAAGCCGTACGCGGGATAATCCCCGCGCGAACCGAGCTTATGGCCGTGGTGAAAGCCGATGCCTATGGGCACGGTGCCATTGAGGTGGCTTCTCTAGCTTTGTCCGCTGGCGCAACGCGCTTAGGTGTGGCTGTGCTGGATGAGGCGATAGAACTTAGGCGGGCAGGGATAGCTGCACCGATTCACATCCTTGGGTATGTAGAGCCCGAGTGTGCCGAGCAAGTAGTTAAGCTAGGCCTCACGGCAACAGCCTACGATCGTGAATCTGTGCTGGCGCTGTCTGGTGCAGCTACGCGACTCGCTAGGAAAGTAAAAGTGCATGTTGAGATAGATACCGGCATGGGACGCTTAGGCGTGCGGCCACAGGACGCAGTAGGGTTTGCCGAACTAGCCATTAGTCTGCCACATCTAGAAGTGGAGGGCGTTTTTTCGCACCTAGCCTGTGCCGACGCCGCTGACTTATCTTCTGCACGCGGCCAAATTACTGCTTTCCATGAATGCTGCATGCGCCTTGAGTCGAGAGGGCATCGACTCACTAAGCATATTGCCAATACGGCGGCCATCTTGGCTCTGCGCGAGAGCCACTTGGATATGGTAAGATTAGGGCTTGGGCTGTATGGGATGTATCCTGCGCCCTACATGAAGTCTCTCGTTAAGCTTCATCCCGCTATGTCTTTGCGCTCACGGCTGTCTCATGTCAAGTGGGTAGAAGACAAAACCCCTATCGGCTATGGTTGGACCTACCGCGCGGCAGGACAGCGCCTAATAGCTACCGTCCCCATCGGCTATGCAGATGGCTACTCGCGGCGGCTCAGTAATGTAGGGCAGGCGCTAGTGGCAGGGCAGAGGGTGCCCCTCGTCGGGCGGGTGTGCATGGATCAGTGTATGTTCGATGTCACGGGTCTCGCGGCCAAAACGGGGGATGAGATAGTTCTCTTAGGCAGAGCCGAGCAGGATGAGATCACGGTAGATGAAGTGGCCGCTTGGATGGGCACCATAAACTACGAAGTTACCTGCCTGATTAGTCGGCGGGTCGCGAGGGTGTTCTGGCGCAACAACGTGGTCTCAGGGGTGCGCAGCTTACTTGGGCGCATGCATTAACTTCTCGTTTGTTGACACACTTATCTTGGGGTAGATATAATTAGGTACGGCGGGCATGTCCGAATCGGAGAGGTGTGTGACAGGGTGGCAGTCACAAAACGCATAATGGTTACTTTGCCGGAGCATCTCTTGGTAGAGCTTGACAAGCTGGGGCATGAAACCAGTGGGAATCGCAACCATTTCGTGCAGGAAGCAATGTGTTCCTACCTGCAAGCTAAACAAAAACGGCATCTCTACGAAGCCCTGAAACACGGGTACATGGACATGGCGGAAATAAACCTAGCCCTCGCACGTGAGAATCTGGAATTAGATAACGAAGCCTTAGAGAAAACGAGAGCAGCGGGTGGAGTGAGCTAGGTTGAACATCAGGCGCGGTGATATTTACTATGCGGACTTAAGCCCGGTGGTGGGCTCGGAGTAAGGTGGAGTTCGCCCGGTACTGGTTGTACAGAACGATGTCGGCAACAAATACAGCCCCACGGTTATTGTCGCAGCCATAACTTCGCAGATTGAGAAGGCGCGCTTGCCCACCCACGTAGAGATAACCCCGCAAGCGACCGGGCTGGAACGCATTCGGTTATTTTGCTTGAGCAAGTACGGACCATCGACAAGCAGCGTCTCACCCACAAAATCGCCCACCTAGAAAAAGACGTGATGGACAGGGTAAACGCTGCGTTAGAGATTTCTTTGGGACGGATATCTTTCTAACTAAGGCGCCTAGGTAAAACGGGTCTTTTTTCGTGTGTGTGGAAGGGAAAGGGCTATAGCAGCAGAACTTAACGGGGGGAGGGATGACTGTGAAGCGGGTGCCGCGCGTTAAAATTGCCATGCTGCCTACAGCGATTGAGGAGGCTCCTCGCCTCAGTAAAGAGCTTGGTATAGCTCTGTTTGTCAAGCGGGACGACAACACAGGTCTCGCGCTGGGAGGCAATAAGGCCCGGAAGCTTGAGTACTTAGTAGGGGAAGCGCTAGAACTCGGTGCGGACACTTTGATTACCACCGGCGCACCGCAGAGTAACCACTGCCGCATGACCGCTGCCGCCGCAGCAAAGATGGGGCTGGCCTGTCACCTCGTGTTAAACGGCCCGGCTTTAACCGTGAAACAAGGCAACTTGCTACTAGATGAGCTACTGGGTGCCAAAGTGCATTTTCTAGGGAGCGACGACGCTAGTCTGGCCCCAGCGAGAATGCAGGGACTTAACGATGAACTTACCGCATGCGGTGCTAGGCCGTACCTTATTCCACTAGGAGGGTCGAGCCCTGTGGGCGCGGTAGCGTATGTCACTGCTATCGAGGAGTTGCTCACCCAAAACTGTGGCCAAAACTTTGACTATATTGTGCATGCCTCGGGTTCAGCTGGCACACAGGCCGGGCTACTGGCTGGGGTTAAGTATTTTGGCTTGCCCACGCGTGTGATTGGCATAAGCATCAGCAGACCACAGCCGAGATTGGCGCGCGAGGTTTTGGAGCTGTGTCGGGACACGCTCGCCCATGCAGGTGCCGAGGCACGCGTAGAAGAGGATGACGTCATCGTCTACGATGAGTACGTGGGTCGAGGCTATGGCCTGCCCACGGAAGCTTCCACGCGTGCACTGGAGCTTTTTGCGCGGCGCGAGGGAATCATTCTCGACCCTGTGTACACGGCTAAGGCCGCAGCGGGCCTCATCGACTTAGTGCGGCGCGGCACTATACCTGCCCACTCTCGCGTACTGTTCTGGCATACGGGAGGCATACCGGCGCTCTTTG
>QLUS01000149.1 GCA_018725535.1 Bacillota bacterium | reverse complement strand
CAGTGAGGCAGCTTTTGCGCAGTTTAAGTCAGCGTTTCGCATTCGACGCAGTGCTTTTCTCGACTACTTCTAAAGAATAGCGTGCTGCTTGCGGATTAGCGGGATGTGAGGAGAGAGGCAGGACAGGAGAGACTGTGAGACTATATGGGAGGATGAGTCATGAAACAGCAGTATGAAGAGGCCATTTTTGCGGGTGGGTGCTTTTGGTGTATGGTCAGCCCCTTTGACATACTAGATGGAGTCTGTGAGGTGCGCTCTGGATATATTGGCGGACACGTCACAAACCCCACTTACACCGACGTCAAATCACAGACTTCCGGGCACTATGAAGCGGTGCGGATTACGTTTGACTCGCAGAAAATCACTTACGAGAAACTGCTACACGCGTTCTGGATGCAGATTGACCCGACAGACCCTAGCGGGCAGTTCCACGACCGCGGCCCGTCCTATCGCACTGCCATTTTCTATACCACTGCGGCGCAAAGGGACGCTGCCGAAGTCTCTAAACAAGAGCTGCAGGCATCTGGCAAGTTTGCGGCGCCAATCGTCACCGAGATTCTCCCAACTGGCACCTTCTATCTGGCCGAAGACTATCACCAAGACTTCTATAAGCTTAACCCCGCGGATTACAAGGAAGATCGTTCCCGCTCAGGTCGCGACGCCTTTATTAAGCGACACTGGGGCGAGGACTACTTTAAGCTCTTTGAGTAGAGCCTTCCCCCTGCACATTCTTAACCCTTTTGCGCCTCCGCTCATACTCTGCTACGAGTACATATAGAGGCGGCGATGATGTGAGAAGAAAGAAGTCGGGGCACATCCATGCACAGACGGGATGTGCCTTTGTCATCGCCTATTCAGGGACAGGAATGGTCGCTGAGCCGCTCGCGCAAGGGCAGAGGCTGCGCGCAGTCAAACTGGAGGCAGCTGTAAGTGTGGTTTAGTAGGGTTTAGTGTAGGACTTGTAAAATCTTCATCTACACACCTAGGAAGGTGGTCGCGGTGGTAGATATTAAGCTACTTGATAAGATCGTAAACGAAACCGTGTCGCTCATCGAGGGAAGCAGGAACCGCATCTTTGAAATTGCCGACGGCGCGCGTAATGAATACACGCGCTTGGAAGGGCAGCTCAAGGATATCCGCGAGCAGGTGACCAAGTGCATACAGCAAGTAAACGCAAAAGAGCGGGAAGCGCGGCTTAAGCGTATTCGCCTGATGGAAGTCAGCCGGGACTTTAAGTACCACACGGAAGCAGACATAAAGCACGCCTACGAAAACGCCCAGGCCAGTCAGCTTGAACTGGTGGTGCTGCAGGAGCACGAAAAGTCTTTGCGCCTGCAGCGCGACAACATTGAGAGGGCGCTACGTAATCTCGAGGATACCGTAAAGAAGGCGGAGCAATTAGTGGCGCAGGTAGGTATGGCCACAGAAGTACTGCGGGGCAATCTCAAGGAGCTGAGCGGACAGCTAGATACGATGCAACAGAGGCAGTGGCTCGGGCTCCGCATTATTCGCGCGCAGGAAGAGGAGAGACGCAGGTTAGCGCGGGACATGCATGACGGTCCGGCGCAAATGTTAGCTAACGTTGTGCTAAGGGCCGAGATTTGCGAGCGGCTGCTTGACGCCGACCTCGCCCAAGTCCGCGGTGAGCTGCGCTCCCTTAAGGAAGTAGTGTGCGGGAGCATCAAGGACATTCGTAGGGTCATCGTTGACCTGCGCCCCATGGCGCTAGACGACTTAGGCCTAGTGCCCGCGCTGAAGCGCTACATAAGCGATGTCAAAGAGCAAAGAAGGCTGCTAGTCGAGCTGTCAGTGCAGGGATTAGAGCGGCGCATGCCTTCCGCAGTTGAAGTAGCGGGCTTTCGCATCGTGCAGGAAGGGCTAAATAACGTGCTGAAGCACGCCCGGGCTGCTAAGGTTCAAGTGAAGATTGAGTTCGGTGAGGATACGCTACTTATCTCGATAACCGATGACGGGCAAGGGTTCGCGGTGGATGAAGCCCTGACAGAGCGGGGGGAGCACTTCGGTTTGCTCAGTATGCGGGAGCGGGTGCAGTTGTTAGAGGGGACGTGCCAGATTGAGTCCGCGCCGGGACGGGGCGCAAGCATCATGGTGCGCCTGCCCATACTGCAGAATTCGGAATTCTGCTGGGAAGGAGGCGAGAACGGTGGCGCTTAGGGTGCTTATCGCCGATGACCACAAGCTGTTTCGCGAGGGTCTAAGGCGCATACTGGAGCTTGACGGGGGTTTTGAGGTCGTAGGGGAAGCGGCGACGGGCGAGCAGACACTCACGCTACTCACGCGGGTGACGTGTGACCTCGTACTGATGGATATCAATATGCCTGAGCTTAACGGCGTCGCCGCCACTAAACGGATTAAAGCGGAGTATCCTGAAGTCGCTGTGCTGGTGCTCTCGATTCACGATGACCGCGAATATCTCTTAGAGGCACTTAAGGCGGGAGCGGCGGGCTATCTGCTTAAGGATGTTGAACCGGCAACCCTAATGGAAGCCATGCGTACGGTAGCGCGCGGGGGCTCGATTGTGGCACCCGGCCTGACGGGGAAACTGGTACAGGAGTTAAACCGCCTAAACAATCCCCCTGCTACCTCTCCTAGCTCCACGTTGACGCCGCGAGAGATAGAAGTCTTAAGCCTAATGGCGCGGGGGATGAACAACGCCGCCATCGCCAAGGTCGCCTTTATTAGCGAGCAGACCGTCAAGAACCATATCACCAGTATCTTGCGAAAATTAGACGTCACTGACCGCACGCAAGCGGTAATTGAGGGGGTTAAGCAGGGGGTAACGAAGATTCAATAGTCGGCTCGCAAGAGCCGATTTTTGCTTTATCCGGGTCCTAGTCGTCTAGTACTGGAGTACTACGCAAAAGTCTGAAAAATCAGTACTCCTAGCGATTCGAAATAGTACCACTGCCTCATGTGCAGGGGGGGAGGGGGGTGTAGACTAGGGGCAGAGGATGTTTCTACGGCTTGCAGCGTACAGCGTACAACCTACAGCGTACAACCTACAGCGGACAGCGGACAGCGGACAGCGGACAGCGGACAGCGGAAAGCGGACAGCGGAAAGCTATTCATCTCAACCCGAGAGGAGGGAAAAACATGAACCTAATCAAAAAGATGTTGCGCGACCAATCAGGACAAGGCATGGTGGAGTATGGGCTAATAGTCGCGTTAATTGCTGTGGCTCTAATAGCCGCGTTTACTCTACTTGGGACCGAAATCAGAGAGCTTTTCAGTAGAATTGTAGCTACGCTGCGAGGCGTTTAGTAACCGCACTTTGACACCCCCTCACCACTTGGCCCTACTTGCGGCACACAAGTAGGGCGCTTTTTTCAAAAAGGAGGCGAGTACGACAATGCAGCGACAAAGCGAGAAAGGTCAGGCATTAGTGGAGTTGGCGCTGGCATTGCCGATACTACTCCTCATGCTAATGGCCATCGTGGACTTCGGGCGGGTGTTTCACGGGCATTTAGCCGTTACATCAGCGTCGCGCCAAGCCGTGCGCGAGGCGAGCTTAGGGCGCACGGACGCCGAGATTATCAGTGCGGCGCGGAGCGCGGCCGCTCCGCTGGCACCGGAGCAGATAGCGGTTACCGTTACGCCTGCCTTTTCCGCGCGTCAAGCAGGAACGTCCATAGAAGTTACGGTTACCTATTCCATGCATATCATAACGCCGCTGATTCAGCCGTTTTTCCCGCAGCCATATCAAGTCATTGCAAGGGCGGTGGCAAGGCGCGAATGAAAAGGGAACGAGAACAAGGCGGAGTCGCCGTGATTGTACTTGTGGCCATGGCGGTGATGCTCGGGTTTGGCGCG
>QLUS01000148.1 GCA_018725535.1 Bacillota bacterium | reverse complement strand
GCGGAAATGCCAGCGCTTTTTGCCTCGGCCGCGCTTGAGGCCCAAGCCGTCGCCGCGCGCACATACGCCGTGCGCAGGATGCGGCAAATTACTACAAGATCTGTCGGGCTGTAGTGGCTACCGCGGGTCTAATGCTTCTCCCCTAGGCTTGTTCTAGTTCAATTTTTAGCTCAGACATCAGAGCTTCCACAGTGGTAATGCGGTCGATGCGGTGCACTTCAGAGCCACAAAAGGCAAACCCTTCGCTCATCTGCCCCTTGGCAGCGTTGACTAAAGCAGAGGCAATGCAATACGGCACTTGGCTGGGCACACATGGTTTTAGGCAGTTGATCACACACATGTCCGGCATGCGCTCGCCGCGCGAAACTTCGTTCAGGAAAGTGTTGCGTAGCGCCCGACCGGGCATCCCTACAGGACTGTCGATAATCACAACGTCACTAGGCGAAGCCGCAAGATAAGCCGCCTTAAACTCAGGTGGGGCGTCGCACTCCTCGGTGGCCACAAAGCGGGTGGACATCTGGACGCCGCTCGCTCCGAGCCGCAGGATGCGGGCAATGTCCTGTCCAGAGTAAAGCCCCCCGCCAGCAACAATCGGTATCTCGGCGGTCCTGACGCCGAGCAATTGCTTTAGCGCTACCAGCACTTCGCCGAGAATCGTCTCCAGCGAATATTTGCCTGATACGTCAAAGAGCTGCTCCCGCGAGAATCCTAAGTGGCCTCCTGCCAACGGCCCTTCGACCACTAAAGCGTCAGGAAGACGGGCGTACTTGTTAAGCCATTGCTTAACAAGTAGTACCGCGGCCCGCGCTGAACTTACAATGGGGGCGATAGCGACCCCCGAATCGGCGACCAGCGCGGGCAGAGATAAGGGCAGACCGGCCCCGCTAAAGATGATGTCCGCCTGCGCCGCGACGGCTGCAGCGACCATCTCCTCGTAATCATTGACAGCCACCATAATGTTAACGCCAATGACGCCTCCTAGCGCAATCTCCTTGGCGCGCTGTATGTGCCAAATGAGGGCCTCCCGATTGGCCCTAATCTTGTCCTTAGTGTAAGTGGGCCAGTTAAAGCCTATCTCTACGCCCGAAATGACACCCACGCCGCCTGCTTTGCCCACCGCCCCCGCAAGGCGGGAGAGGGATATGCCTACGCCCATGCCGCCTTGCACGATGGGCACGCGCGCCACTTTGTTGCCGATCTTAAGCTCTGGTACTTTCACTGGACACCCCTTTTACTCTATAGGGGAAAGCAGTAGGGACTGGCCCTGCTGCTTTCCTGTTGTTGCGTTGTAGCCCATAATGTTAGACAGACTATGGCGCGGAAGTGTCAGTGCTAGAGACCGTACTTAGCCAGTACGATACTGCAGTTGTGGCCCCCAAAGCCAAACGAGTTCTTAAGCGCCGCGCGAATAGACAACTTGCGCGCACCTTCCGGCACATAGTCAAGGTCGCAGTCTGGGTCAGGCGTAGTGTGGTTTATCGTCGGGTGAACGATACCGTCGTGAATAGCTAGGGCTGTGGCTATTAGCTCAACAGCACCCGCCGCTCCCAGCAAGTGTCCGATCATGGATTTGGTGGAGCTGATGGCTAGGCTGTAGGCATGAGCACCAAAAACCTCTTTTATGGCTCTGGTTTCAAGCCTATCGTTCTGGTCGGTTGACGTGCCGTGGGCGTTTACGTAGTCCACATCACTCGGAGCAAGTTTGGCGTCGGCGAGAGCCTTCTGCATACATTTCACCGTGCCCCGGACCTCGGGGTCGGGCGAGGTGATATGATAGGCGTCGTTGGTCGTGGCATAGCCCACTACTTCAGCGTAAATGCGCGCTCCGCGCGCCACAGCGTGTTCGAGGCTCTCGAGTACCAGCACGCCTGCGCCCTCGCCCATAACAAAGCCGTCGCGCTCCTTGTCAAAAGGACGGCTGGCTGTAGCAGGGCTGTCGTTCCTAGTACTTAAGGCTCGCGCCGAATTGAACCCGGCCACCGCTAGGGGTGTAATGGCGCACTCCGTTCCGCCCGCCAACATTACTTCGCTATCGCCCCGCTCGATTAGTCGGGCTGCGTCACCTACCGCTTGGGCACCGCTGGCGCAGGCGGTGACAACATCGCTCGAGGGTCCCTTAAGTCCCAAGGTGATGGCGATTTGACCAGCCGCCATATTGCCAATCATCATGGGGACGAAGAATGGACTCACTTTGGCGGGTCCTTTTTCCTTGAGCACAGCGAACTGGCTTTCGAGCGTTTCCATGCCGCCAATGCCGGCCCCCACGTAAACGCCGATTTGCTCGGCATTATCCGGTGTGACAGCAATCCCTGCGTCTTTGAGAGCAAGAGATGCGGCGGCAACACCATACTGCGCGAAACGGTCCATGCGTTTGGCTTCCTTCTTGTCCATGTATAGGCCGGGGTCAAAGTCTCTGATTTCGGCGGCTATTTTGGTGGCAAAGTCTGCGGTGTCAAAGCGCGTTATGTGGTTGACGCCGGATGTGCCTGCAAGCAGCGCCTGCCAAAACGCGTGATGCCCAGTGCCGATGGGCGACACGACGCCAAGGCCCGTAATTACAACTCTCCTCATCTGCATCTCCCCCTAGGATAGTTTTGCAGACACGTAAGTGACGGCATCTTGTACGGTCACAATCTTACCCATGTCCGCTTCCGGTATGGAAATGCCAAATTCCTCTTCTAGGCCCATCACGAGCTCAACTAAGTCGAGTGAATCGGCACCGAGGTCGGCCTTAAATGCGGCGGCAAGGACTACTTCCGCTTCGTTGACGGACAGTTTTTCGGCAATAATCGGGCGTATACGATCGAGAAGTTCCATGTTAACACCTCCTTTCAAGGGCTATATGTTCATTCCGCCGTCAACAGAGAGCACCTGACCGGTGATATAGTCTGCTTTGGGACCGGCTAGGAACCCAACCGCAGCCGCCACATCCTCCGGCGTGCCCGAGCGGCGGAGAGGGATAGACTTTAACAACTCATTTCGCACGTCTTCCGGCAACACGGCGGTCATAGATGTTTCGATAAAGCCCGGGGCAACCGCGTTGCAGGTCACACCGCGGCTAGCCAGTTCTTTGGCTAGGCTCTTGGTTAAGCCAACGAGACCCGCCTTAGAGGAGGCGTAGTTAGCTTGTCCGGCATTGCCGCACAGTCCCACCACCGAAGCAATATTGATAATTTTCCCGCTGCGTTGTTTGATCATGGCTTTGGCAGCCGCACGGCTTACGAGGAATGCTCCTGTAAGATTAACGTCAATAACCCTTTGCCAATCCGCGAGTTTCATGCGTAGCACTAAAGCATCGCGCGTGATGCCGGCATTATTGACAACCACGTCTATGCGGCTAAAGCGGCGGATAATTTCGGCAAACATCGCTTCCACTTCGGTTTCACTGGCGACATCACCCGTTACTGCAAACGCTTCCGCCCCTCTGGCATTAAGCTCCTGCACTAACCCGTCCGCTTGGGTGGCGTCACTGTTGTAATGCACCACGACCGCAAAACCGTCTTGCGCGAGCTCGCGGCATAGTGCCCTACCGATACCACCTGTGCCACCGGTGACGAGCGCTACCTTCATGCTAACCCCCCGAGCAGCTTGTCTAGCCCAGCCTTGTTTTCCACACTCAGTACAGTAGCGTCTCGGTCAATGCGCTTAATAAAGGAGGACAGCGTATTCCCGGGGCCAACCTCCACGAAATTGTGGTATCCGTCAGCGAGCAGACGGCGGATACTTTCTTCGAAACGCACGGGGCTGCTGACCTGAGCCACTAATAAGTCTACAAGCGACACATCAGTGTAGTAATTTGCGGTTACATTGCTAACTACAGGCAGACGGAGGGACGA
>QLUS01000147.1 GCA_018725535.1 Bacillota bacterium | reverse complement strand
AGATGTGTATAAGAGACAGTTCCCGCATCGTATGGAAACCATTTCCTCGCCGCTGAATGCGGCGGGGTTCTTTATATTTTCGCGGGGTTTAGGGCAGGGTAGAAGCGAGGTGAGGCAGTTGCTGACGCTTGCGTTTCGTACTTTGTTCTTTTATTTTGCCGTGCTTTTTGTCATGCGGGTGATGGGAAAGAGGGAAATGGGCAACTTATCGCCTTTCGACCTAGTCGTTTCCATTATGATTGCCGAGCTGGCGGCACTCCCCATCGAGCACGTAGACCAACCTCTCCTTCTGGGCCTCCTGCCTCTAGCTGTCTTGCTCTGCGCGGAAGTGGCATTGTCTTACGCCTCGCTCAAATCCGAACGCGTCCGCGTGTTAATTAACGGCACACCGAGTATCATTGTTGCCAAGGGGAGACTGATGGAGCGAGAAATGCGGCGGCAGCGCGATAGTCTGCAGATTTGTTGGTGGGGCTGCGCACCCAGGGAGTTTTTGACCTAGAAGAGGTGGAGTACGCTGTGCTGAAGCCGGGGGTAATCTCAGTGTTATGCCCCGTGCAGCAAAACGCCCGTTGACTCCCAATGACATGGAAATAACGGTTGCTTACCAAGGGTTGCCCCTGCCCTTAGTCACCGATGGGCATATCCATTGGCACTCTGTGCGAGAGGCGGGCTATGAACGGGAGGAGTTCTTCGACCTGCTTAGGCAGTTTAACGTCAGCGACATAAGAGCTGTTTTGTTCGCCTATCTCGACAGTGAGAGGAACTTTAGACTCCAGAAGCGCGAGGACAGGTAAACAGCTAGACCGGCGCACAGCTGACGGAGTCGGCTTAACGCTCATCTATTGGTATCAAATCCCTGCCTGCGAGGCAGGATAGGCAGTGTACTTGGAGCGGGGGTGGTAGCTTGGTGTCCGTAGGAATTCCTAGAGCATTGCTATACTATCTGCACTTTCCGTACTGGCGGCGCTTCTTTCAGGAGCTTGGGATAAAGGTTATTCTCTCGCCACCTACCACGGCACGCATCTTAAACCAAGGCGCTGCGGTGACAGTAGATGAAGTGTGTGCTCCGGTGAAGGTGTTCTTTGGACATGTGCTGGAGCTTAAAGACCAAGTGGACTGCATGCTAGTACCGAGATACGTAAGCGTAGAGCGCGGGGCGTACATCTGTCCCAAACTGATGGGACTGCCGGATATGCTTTCGCACAGCCAGACGAGCTTGCCGCCGCTCTTTTCTCCCAACATTGACTTAAGGCGGGGGTCGTTGGCTTGGTTATCGCCTCTGCTTGAGGCGCGCAGATTCTTCTCGCGCAGCGCGAGCTCAATCGGGCGGGCCTATTATCGTTCCCTGCAGGAGGGGAGGCGCCTTGAGCGCCAACTCCTTACAGGGCTAACCCCCGAGGAGGCCTTTCACGGACTTAAACACCGTCGCTTGCCTGGCAAGCGCCTCCGTGTAGCACTGCTTGGTCACGCTTACAACGTGTATGACCCGACCCTCAGCATGAACTTGGCCGATCACCTGCGCGCCCTAGACATAGATGTCTGCACGGCGGAAATGCTGCCCTCCGAAAAGGTGGCGTGGGGACTGGCCTGTAGGGACGGGAAGGAGCTCTTTTGGACGCTTAGCAAACGCATACTAGGTGCAGGTATGTACTATCTTAAGCATCCACATGAGGTCGATGGCCTGATTACTTTGTCCTCTTTTGGCTGCGGTCTGGAGTCACTCGTAGGAGACCTGTTGGCGAGGGCTGCACGCAAGGCGGAGCTCCCCTTTATGCTCTTAAACATCGACGAGCATAGAGGGGAAGCCGGACCGGTAACACGCGCCGAGGCCTTTGTGGACATGATTAGGGGGAGGAGCACTAATGCGCGTAACATTCCCACACATGGGGACGCTGTGGCTCGTACTGCGGGCGCTCCTTGAGAACTTTGGACACACCGTCGTAGTCCCTCCGGCTATCAGCAGTCATACCATTTCGCTAGGAGCAAGGCACTCCCCCGAGTGCGTATGTCTCCCCTTTAAGGTGAACATGGGGAACTTCCTTGAGGCGGCCGCGCTTGGAGCGGACACCGTGGTGATGGCAGGTGGAGCGGGCCCATGCAGGCTCGGCTTCTACGCCACTTCACAGCTCGAGATACTGCGAGACTTAGGGATTGACCTCAAGATGTTAGTGCTTGAACCGCCAAAAAACAGCGTGTGGGAACTTGGCGGGATCATCTCGCCCTTGACCAACGGGGCTACCACCGTAGAGTTGGTGCGTAATCTCCACTTTGCTTTTGAGCTCTGTAAGGCCTTAGACAGAGTGGAGCGAACTCTAAGTGAACTGCGGGCCGTGCAGGCAACGCCTGTAGCCTGCGACAGAGCGTGGGAGAAGGCTTTGCATCTCTTTGGACAAGTACGGGATGTGTCACACTTAAGACAGACGGAGCATCAGGCTACAGAGCTGTTAAGTAAGGTGCAGCGCCGGGATACTGCGGAGCCGCTGCGCGTGGCGCTTGTGGGGGAGATTTACGTGTTAATTGAGCCAAGTGTAAACCTGCATTTAGAGAAGCGACTGGGGGACATGGGTGTCGCAGTATTCCGCAGCACGTATGTGAGCGACTGGGTTAGTGCGCACCTGATTCCTAACCCGCGTGCCCTGCTCTATGCACGCAAATTAAAGAGCAAAGCGCGTCCGTATCTGCGCGGTTTTGTAGGCGGGCACGGGCTGGAGACTATCGGTAAGAGTGTTATCTACGGTGAGCAGGGTGTATGGCATCATTCAGGTCATGCCGCTAACCTGTATGCCGGAGATTGTAGCGCAGAGCATTTTACCAACGGTGAGCCAGCATTTCGGGGTGCCGATTATGACGCTGGTGTTTGACGAGCACTCCGGCGAGGCTGGGCTGCAGACTAGGTTGGAAGCCTTTGTGGATATGATGCACATGCGCAAGCTCACCGCCAAAAAAAAAGGGGGGGTAGTTAGTGGGAGTAAAGATGTACCTAGGGATTGATGTGGGTTCTGTCAGCACTAACGTAGCTGTTACGGATGAGGCCATGCAGGTCTTGGCTACCGCATACTTGCCGACGCAAGGTCAACCCATTGCGGCCATTCAACAAGGACTAAAGGAAGTCGCTGCCGTAATTTCTAGGAGTGCAATTGTATGCGGGGTAGGCGCTACCGGTAGCGGTCGCATGTTGGCACAGGCGCTCGTAGGGGCAGATGGCGTTAAGAATGAAATTACTGCGCATGCCACAGCCACCCTACGTGCTGTGCCGGATGTGCGCACGATTATCGAGATTGGCGGACAGGACTCAAAAATCATCGTGCTCAACCACGGTGTGGTTACCGACTTTGCCATGAACACGGTATGTGCAGCCGGAACAGGCTCATTTCTCGATCGGCAGGCTAGCCGCCTCGGTCTTGCCATAGCTGAGTTGGGTCAACTCGCGCTGCAAGCGACAAAACCTACCCGCTTGCGGGTAGGTGTGCGGTGTTTGCAGAATCGGACATGATCCATAAGCAGCAAGTTGGACACTCTCTGGCAGATATTGTGGCTGGTCTGTGCGAGGCATTAGTCCGCAATTATCTCAATAATGTCGGTAAAGGGAAGGCCATTGTGGCACCCGTAGTTTTCCAGGGCGGAGTGGCAGCGAATGTAGGTATCCGAAAAGCCTTTGAGGAAAGCTTGAATATGCCGATATTTGTCCCGCCACATTACAATGTGATGGGGGCGCTCGGGGCCTGTTATCTGGCCCAGGGGGTGAAAGGGCCAAGCGCTTTTCGCGGCTTTGCAGTTGCGGAAGCCCTCTGCCGCACTCACACTACTCCCTGCAGCGGTTG
>QLUS01000146.1 GCA_018725535.1 Bacillota bacterium | reverse complement strand
GTTTCTAGGGGGCCGCTCGCGCAACGCCCGCTCCCCGGAATTTTAAGCGGGGACTTGTACTTCGCAACCGACTTTTGGCGTCTTTCAATTTGGTAGTCTTAGGAGAACATCATGGCTGCTTCTTGGTTCAATATCATTGACTCGGGCGATGAAGCAATAGCCGCCCCGCTCGCAACTTCCGGTGCAGCAGGTTCTGCCGGGACCTCGGGAGGTAGGTATGCACTAACCGATCACCGTCACGCCTTCACCCCAGCGCAAGACTTGTCTATGGCCGGGTTTAAGCTGACCTCCCTCGGGGTGCCCACCAGTACTACAGACGCGGCCAACAAGGCTTATGTGGACGCCACGGCTGTCGGGATCGACTGGAAAGCCTCCGTTCGGCTAGCGACTGCTGCGGCTCCTGCGGCTTACACACGGGCTGCCAATATCATCACGTTCGGCACGGCGGGTTCTCAAAGTGTGGACGGTGTTGCCACAGTGATCAATAACCGCCTGCTTTTGAAGAACGGCGCTGCTGGAGCGGACAACGGTGTCTACACCGTGACAACCAAGGGCACGACCGGCGTTGCCGAAGTCTGGACGCGCGGCACGGATGCTGATACTGACGCAGAAGTCACCTCCGGTCTTTCGGTGTTTGTTGAAGAGGGCACGAGCAACGCGGACTCCGGGTGGCTCCTTACGACCGACGACCCAATTACTCTCAATACAACTGCGTTGACGTTTACGCAATTCACTGGGATAGGCTCCCTTATTGCAGGCGCAGGTCTTACCAGGACCGGCAGCACGGTTGATGTGATCGCCGCTGATGCAACCATCGTAGTCAATGCTGACAGCATACAGGCGGGAGTCATGCAGGCGGCCAACCTTGCCGCTGGATCGGTTATCGCGGGTAAGATTGGTGCAGGCGCCATCGTCAACGCGGACATCGCCGCAGGTGCGGCTATCGCCTTGTCGAAGCTGGCGGCTGACCCGCTGGCGAGAGCGAACCATACAGGTACTCAAACCGCGTCCACGATCTCAAACTTCGATACACAGGTGCGCACCAGCCGGGTTGACCAGATGGCGGCGCCAGCAGGCGTTGTGGATTACAGTAACGCGGCGGCGTTCCTGCGGCTCCCGAAGGCTGCGGCTTATGCGAGCGCGGCCGCACTGCCGGCGGCGCTCGCTAACGGCATGCTGGCGTTTCAGACGGATACCGTTCGGCTGCGTGTTTCTCGATAATGCGCGCCGCGAACCTAACGCCGGATCCTGAGGTTCTGAGGCGCTTGCTAGAGCTGAGGGGTGAGTCGGTGCAAGACCCGGTTAGCCCGGCGGCCGCTATTGAACCCGTCACGGTTCCGCTTGTAGTTCAAGTCGGGATAGAAATGGTGTCCCCCATGCTGGATGAGCAAGCCCGGCGCTTATTCAACGATTTTGCAAGGGTGTATGTCGAAGCACACGTTCATGGGCAAACAGCTATGTATGCCCTCGACCTCTTCAAAGCGGCGCTGATTTCAAAAGAGGGCGGCCGTTTGGAAATCCCGGGAGTGAAAAAAGATGGCTCAGTGGCGTAATCTATTAGATCAACTGGACATGGACAACCATGTCGCAGCGGCGGACCCGCATCCAATCTATCAACTCGCAAGTGATGCTAAATGGGGGATCGCAAGCCGCAGTGTCGCTGTTGGTGAAACAATGACGATTTCCGCTGGGCGGCAACAAATCGCCGCCGGAGACTTCATAAACTCTGGCGCGATCATAAACAGTGGTATAAGACTGGTGATCTAAAATGGGCCTCGACACCTCATCCCGGCACACAGTTAATCCTTCCGCGCCTGCGGCGGGGTTCAGCACAGCCTTCCCCTTTGGCGCAAGTGATACGGTAGTAGTATACCGCTACCTTCGCGCGAACGGAGACATTCGCAACTTCGCGGTTCTGGAAGAGGCACAGACGTTTACAGGCGCGCTAACACTCACGGCTGCGTTGACTCTGTCCGGCGCGGCTCTTAATGAGGCCGCCACAGTTGTAGTCGCATCCGCCGCTACTACCGACATCGGTGCTGCTGCGTCCAACAACGTAGATATATCCGGCACGGCAACGATAACGAGTTTCGGCACTGCTGCTGAGGGCATCAACCGCAGGGGCCGCTTCACCGGCATACTGACGCTGACCCAGCATGCTACAGCGCTGATTTTGCCGGGCGGGGCGAACATCACGACCGCCGTTAACGACCGCTATGAGGCGCGTAGCCTTGGCATTGGAAACTGGATAGTCACGCGCTACCAGAGGGCCGACGGCACAGCGCTTGTTGCGGCTGCTGGTGTTACTGGCGCCAACCCCACCGCCACTGTCAGCGGCACTGTGGTCAACGGCGCTGCCACAACATTCATGCGCTCGGATGCGGCGCCGGCACTGGCGAATACAGCGGTCTCCGCTGCCTCCTATACCAAGACCAGCTTGACTGTGGATGCACAGGGCAGAATCACGGCTGCGGCAAGTGGTGCGGCTGACCCAACTGGTGCCAATCCTACCGCCACCAGCACCGGTGCAGCGATAAATGGTGTTGCCACGACCTTTATGCGCTCTGATGCCGCGTTCGCAATCGCGACGGCAACAGCTACGGTCAGAGGTCTGGTTCCTACTCCGCCTAATAACACGACCACCTTCCTGCGGGGCGATGCAACGTTTGCAGTGCCATCGGCAGGTGCTCTGATTTTACTTTCCACCGTTACCGCCGCTGGTTCCGCCACGGTAGATGTGGAGACTACATTCAACAGCACTTATGACGCGTATATGCTAGTGGCAACCAATGTCACAACGACATTGGGAGGTTTGTTGCAAAGCCGCTTGAGGATCGGCGGCGTTTACAACGCCGATGCCTCCTCGTATGGGTGGAAGAATGTTGATTCTATAAGTGGCGGCACAGGCGAAACAATAACACAAAACAATGCCGCCACCCTCATTCAAATATCACCAAGGGATTTCGCCAGTCATCAACCAGCTACTTTTTTGCTGGAGACAAGCAGGCCAGACCTTACTACGTCTCATAAATCTATCCGGTGGCGCGGACATTATAATTTAAGCAACCAGACAGCGGAGTTTAACGGCCACGGAGGTTATTTTAGTCTCACTTCTGCATTGACTGGTATTAGATTCCTGACTTCTGCGGGAGTTATTAATACGGGCACTTTCCGTCTCTACGGCATCGCTAATTCTTAGGAGTGAACATATGCGTTTCCGCGCAACTGATAAAGGCAATGTCCAGTTCACGGCGGAAGAAGAACTCGAACGCGACCGCGAGGAAGCGGCGTGGGCAGTAGCGCAGACGGCTGTGAGGAAAGCTGCTGCCAATGCCATCATTCAAGCTCAACTGGATGCCGCCGACCTGAAGATCATCCGCGCACTGACCGAGGGCGATACCGTGCGGATTGCGGCACACGTTACGGCGCAAGCCGCGTTGAGGGCGAAGCTGAAATGACCACTACCGGGCTGGACTCGGGCGCTGGCGGCTAAGTTGAGGAAGGTGATCTGATATGAGCAACCTACGCGACAAACTGAACGGCCTGACACGTGGCCCGAGCGGGCGCTCGCGTGGGGAACACAAGCAACTAAGTCGGGAGAAGTAAATGGATAACTTTTTGCATCAACCATGGTGAACTATGAAACTTTGTACACTCTTATTCTTCGCCCTGCTCGCGCTTCCCGCTTCCGCGCAGATCGTGTCCAATCAGCCGGATATTCGGATCCTGCCACAGCCGGATGGTAGTGTCATCCTCCTCGTGCCCTCTGCGCAGGTAGCAGCGTGCGCCGAACAAGGCGGCTGTGCAATCGTGAGCCGAGCTTGGGTTGTCGAGCGGGTTTCCAGACTGTGCGGGGTAGGAATATGAACAATCCGGAATCAACCGTTGCGGCTCCTGCACTGAAGGTAGCAACCGCGTGGGCCGCCGTCGCCATAACCTCATGGGCGGACTTCGCAGCAATGCTG
>QLUS01000145.1 GCA_018725535.1 Bacillota bacterium | reverse complement strand
CCCTACAGGGGTGGGGTCACTTTTCTTAAAGGAGGAAACTAAGTGGAGTTAATAGATAGGCTCAAACGCGTGGCCGCAGAGGCTCTAGCAAAGATTGAGGTCCTCGACAGTGTGACCGCGCTACAGGACTACCGCGTCAGCCTCTTGGGGAAAAAAGGTGAGCTCACGGGTGTATTGCGCGGCATGGGCACGCTTAGCCCTGCAGCCCGCCCAAGGGTTGGTCAACTGGCTAATGAAGTGCGAGATCAGATTGAGGTCGCGCTAGAGGCTAGGACAACCGCGCTGGCGGCAACTGAACTAGCAGCCAAACTCAAGCAAGAGCGCGTCGATGTAACCCTCCCCGGACGACAGCCCTATCACGCTCATGTCCATCCGCTCAACCGCATTATCGAAGCGGCAACAGAGATTTTCCTCGGGCTTGGCTTTAGCGTCGCCGAAGGCCCGGAAATCGAGAGCGAGTACTATAACTTCGAAGCACTCAATGTGCCGCCGCTGCATCCCGCACGCGATATGCAGGACTCCTTTTACTTACACGATGGGCACGTTTTGCGGACGCAGACTTCGCCCGTACAAGTCCGCACCATGCAAGCTCTAAGCCCTCATTACCCCATTCGAATTATCAGCCCTGGAAAAGTCTATCGGCGCGACGACGATGCCACCCACTCGCCTATGTTTCACCAAATCGAAGGTTTAGTGATTGACAAAGACATCAGCCTAGCCCATCTAAAGTCTATACTCCTGATGTTTGCCCGGCAGATGTTTGGCGCAGAGCGCGAGATTAGGCTGCGCCCCAGTTACTTTCCCTTTACGGAACCTAGTGCTGAGGTAGATGTCTCTTGTGGCACCTGCGGGGGGCTCGGGTGCAGGGTCTGCAAGGGCACAGGCTGGGTGGAGATTCTTGGTTGCGGCATGGTGCATCCATCGGTACTCAGTATGTCAGGCTATGACCCAGAGGTAGTCAACGGATTTGCCTTTGGCATGGGGATTGAACGCATCGCCATGCTCAAGTACAATGTCGAGGATCTGCGTCATTTCTTTGTCAACGACTACAGATTTATTCGGCAGTTCTAGGAGGTGAGGGCATGAAAGTTTCCCTAGCTTGGTTAAAACAATTTGTAGATGTAGAGCAACCCGCCGCTAAACTCGCGGAAATGTTGACGCATGCAGGAATCGCGGTTGATGCCGTGAGCAAAGTAACTCTGGCCACAGAACAAGCCGATCAGAGCGTTAACGATGAGGTGCTGGAGCTAGACCTAACGCCTAATCGCGCTGATTGTCAAAGCATACTGGGAGTAGCTTACGAAGTAGCAGCGCTTACCAGCAAAACGGTAACTGAGCCGGTTGGCGTTAGTGTGGGCAAGGCTCGGGTGAGCGGGCCTTATTTGGCAGTGGAAATCCAGGCTCCTAGCCTTTGTAGCGGTTATCTAGGGTTAGTCCTAGATGTCGCGGTAGACGAGTCCCCGCTGTGGCTGAAAAATCGACTGGAGAGCGTGGGTCTTCGCCCTGTGAACAATGTAGTAGATATCACCAATCTCGTGATGTGGGAGCTAGGCCAGCCCCTGCATGCCTTTGACTATGACCGCATAGTGGGGCAGCGCCTGATTGTGCGGCGGAGCTTGCCAGAGGAGAGCATCACGCTAATTGACGGCACATCACCCGTGATGCCGGAAGGAACCCTAGTCATTGCCGATGCCACACACGCTTTGGCTATCGCCGGGGTGATGGGAGGACTAGACTGCGAAGTTTCGACCGCCACGCGGCGCATTGTGCTTGAATCGGCCTTGTTTGAACGCGCTAGCATTAGGCGCACTGCACGCGCCCTTGGACTGCGCACCGAGGCTTCGCTGCGCTTTGATAAAGGCGTAGACCCCAGCGGCATAAGCCGGGCCTTGCAGCGCGCGGCTTATGTGTTTCAGTTGCTTGGCGTAGGCCAAGTGCTAGGCGAGTGCATAGGCAGCGAGCCTCTGTACTGCCCCTATCGTCCCATCCAAGTGCGACCGGAACGTGTGAACTCCTTACTAGGTATTGACCTCGCGCCCTCGGAAATGCAGGCCATTCTCCTGCGCTTAGGGATGCCAACAGAAGTTCATGGTGACGTTTTTCTAGTTTCTGTCCCTTCGCGGCGGGGCGATGTAGTGCAGGAAATCGACTTAGTCGAAGAAATCGGACGCATGCACGGGTTTAACAATATACCCACCGACATCATGCGCGGGGAAGTAACGCAAGGGAGGCTGACGGAAGACCAGCGCTTGTTGCGCTCCTTGCGCCGCACCCTGCTGTCTTTGAGCGTCGATGAAGTAGTCACCCTAAGCTTTTACGATCCGGAGAACGGCACGAAGTTTATGCTGCCGGAACACCATGCATTTCGCCGCGCCGTCGCGCTGGCCAACCCGCTTAGTCGCGAAAGAAGCACACTCCGCCCGACACTGATGCCAAGTATGGTGGAGGTGCTAGAGTACAACCAAGCACGCCAAATAAGCGGCATGTCTGTGTTTGAGATTGGGACAGTGTACCTACCCCACGCAGAAAAACCCCTAGAGCAGCAGAACCTTTGTCTGGGGGCCTACGGCGTGCGTGAGGGCAATTGGATAGAGCAGAGTGGGCCCCTAGACTTCTTTCATGTCAAGGGGCGGGTGGAAAAATTGCTGCCGGACGCGAAGTTTGTCGTGGGACAAGAGCCGTTTCTTCACCCTGGGCGGCAGGCCGAGATTTGGCAGGCGGGGGCTAAGATTGGCTATGTTGGAGAAATTCACCCGCTAGTCGGGCTTAAGGAGAGAGCCGTAGTAGCCGAAATCAGCGTCGCCAGCATTCTCTGCACCTCACTGGGGGAGCCTCTTTACCGCGGCATAAGCAGCAGCATAGCGGTAGAACGTGACATCGCTTTCCTAGTGGACGAGAGCATCAGTGCCGCAGATATTCTCGCACGCATCCGGGAGGCTGGCGGTGAACGGCTTGTTTCTGCCACGCTGTTTGATGTCTATGTCGGCACTAACACCCCGCCTGGCATACGGAGCCTAGCCATTCGCCTAGAACTTGTTGCACCGGGGGGTGCGAGCTTCACGGAAGCCGAACTAAACGTTATCCTAGGTAAGCTGCGAAATGAGCTGGAGCATGCTTTCGGAGCTGTCTGGCGGGCTTAAGCAGGATTTAGCGGATTCGGAGAGTACATGATATAGAAAGGGGGGCGGCGGCAGTGGAACCCAAGGAGACTGTTAAGCTAGACATCTACGGCCAGAGTCTGCAGTTGCGTTCTGCTGCGCCTGCTGAACTCCTGCGCCTTGCACGCGCCATCGACAAGCGTATGCGTGAATTTGCCGAGCAGTATGAGCGTATCAGTGTTACTCAACTAGCGATTCTGGCGGCTCTTAGCGCAGCCCGTGAGGCGGCGGAGGCAGAGCGCGAAAAGGCGGAGTTAATGCGACGTATTAGCGTATTGGAACAGAGAATAGCGCTCATTGATCAGTCCGAAACAAGCCAGTCCCGGCACTAAGGAGGAGGCAGTCGTGAACCTAAACGCGCTTGACTACGGTCTCTTGCTCGTCATTGGCTTTTTCGCCTTAGTCGGGGGTAGCCGCGGTCTGGTGCGGCAGCTCTTTGACCTAGCGGCATGGGTCTTGTCGCTCTACTTAGCCTTCCTGCTAGGACCGACGGCGGCAGGTGAGCTTAACCGCCTTTTTGCGCTGGAGACCTATCTTAACCAGGCGCTAGGTCCACTGTGGGGCAATTTTAATGTTGGTGCGTCAGCGGTAAATGCCCTTGGCTTTATCGCTGTGCTGATTGTCGTGAAACTAGGGGTGGAACTTGTCGCCAATATGGCAGATTTCTTGGTTAGGCTTCCTGTCATCGGCACGTTTAACCGAGTAGGCGGCTTAGCCTTTGGTTTGGCCAAGGGAATAGCTATCGTGTTTGTGATTTCCGCGCTACTTACGGCACTGCCGGTAGGCGGGTTCTCCACTTATGTTGAAAACTCGAGTGTGGTCAGTGCCGTTCTTAACCTAAGCCCCGCACTCACCGCCGAAATTCGCGGCATCATCAGATGAAGCA
>QLUS01000144.1 GCA_018725535.1 Bacillota bacterium | reverse complement strand
AAAAACGGCGGGACACAGAGTGCTCTTGCGGAATATTGATAGCATTATGCCCCAAAGCGCGGAGCTTACTTACTAATGTGCTCTTCCCGCTCACGCAGTTCCCTACTACACCTATGCGTAAGCTTGCGTCAACGCCTAGCACGGCATATTCACGCTCAGGGTGCGAATCTTTACGTCTGCGCTGTGTTCACCCACGTATAGCACGCAGACCGCCATATCGTCCTGCGCCCGTCGCGCACCTTTGCGGAGCGAAGCCTCTAAGATTTCCTGCGCCAAGAATTCCGGGGAGGCGCCATGACAGAGCAGCATGGCCTGAAACTCCTCATCTTGCCAGGGTATCCCTTGGGCGCGGCCGGCTGCGTAAATGCCGTCTGTCATGGCCATAACTGCGAGTTTTGGCTCTAAAACCACCTCACACACATTTGGCTTCATACTGCGGTGCACGCCGATGGGCTGCGAACTCGCGTCTAACGTCATGACCACGTCCGATTGCAGCAAGAATACCGGTGGCCCTGCATTTTGCGTAATGACCAGACTCATGGTCTCTAAATCCGCCGAGATAATGGTGAGGGTGGCCGACACTTTCCCGTCGCGTAGCGCAAACAACATGTCGTGTACCGCACGGGCTACGGCTCCATCCCGCGCGCCTTCGCCAATCAGGGAGGCGCACTTGGCGACGACCAAACGGCTATTGGTGCGCGCAGACCTGCCACTGCCCTGCGCGTCCGCCAAGACAACGGATAGGCCACCGCGCGACCGCTCGGTGACCTCAACACTATCTCCGCTTTCGGATACAGAGTACTTGTTGGTCTTGGCAACAGCTAGCTTAATTTCGAGCACAGATACCACCTAGCCTAGTAATGTAAGTGATTCCTGCACACTACTTCCCTATCATACGCCAAGATTCCTGCCGCCGTAGGCGTAGTTTTCGCCAACGCGCCACGACCAAAACGCGCGTTCAAATAGTAGCGCCCGTGCAGTGTGGGCGAGAGCAGTGGTCTGTGTCAAGTTGAGCGGTACTTCCACTCCGTTTACGAGGAGCACCGTGCTTCCCCTTTCCTTGGCCTCAATTTTCTGGATTGCCTGGATGCGGAAGTAGCCGTACGCCGCGTCGCCCCTGACCAGCGGCATATGCACTTTAAGGGGGGCAAAAGTAGCCCTTAAGGTAAGGGGCAAAGGCACCAGATTGCGTTTCCCGGAAACAAACTGCGCGGCATGCGGAGAGCTTTTTGGTCGAGAGTGGAGTGTCGGCAGGCCTGCCGAACAAGTGTGCTGATGGCAACTTGCTCGGGGGTGGTCTTATCAGGGTAGATCACCATACTGACGAGGCCTTGTGATGTATAGTCTGGATAAAACGCGAGAACCAAATCCCAGTTTAGAGCCATAAGTGCACCTCCCTGCCCTGCAGTGTACATCAGCTCGGTTGCAGGCAGATAACATTATTGCACATTTATGGACTATTCATAGCAACACAACAGCTGCCTGCGGGTTGAAGGCGTAGCCTATGCCCCGCCGCGTGATTATCCACGTTTGTCCGTGCGGCAACTTGCTTCTGAGCCGCGAAACCTGCGCTTTGATGCTCCGTTCACCCAAATAGAGCTCCTGCCCCCCGGTCAAACTGGCGTAGATTTGCGCCGCGTTATACACCCTGCCGGGATTAGCCACCAGCAGACACAGAATGCGCATCTCCTGTGGAGACAAGGGCAGCAGTCGCCCCCCGTAACGCACTTCCATGGCATCCCTGTTCACCACAAGCCCTGGGGGGCCTTTCTCCGTTAACTTCAGCGCTAGGCGTACGGCTGGCCAGGGCGTTCGCGGGCCAAGCCCTGGCGGCGCAAATCGGCAAGCGTAGGCCGTGCACAGGCGATGCGGCGGAGCCGTTGTCTAACGCTCTCCTGCACAGCGGCGTATACCGCCTGCGGACCTTCAGAGCAGCGCAACCCGCGCGCTAACTCACGCGTGAGTTCTGGTGCACCGCCTGCCCACGCATAGAGGGCTAAGGCGACCGGGTCATCACTTGGGTGCTCTATGAGTCTCGCCACCTCGTCGCGCGTAAAGTAGCCAAGCACTACCCTAGCCCCTTCCCACTTGCCCACAACGCCCAAAACAAGGTGCACTCGCATCAGACGTAGGCAAAACATGCGCTCACTGCCAAAGGCCTTAAGCAGTCCCGCCATTACCTCGCGCTCGCGCGGAGCTAAACACTCCAGCCCATCAAGCAGAACAACTAACGGCGAGTGCTCAGTTAGCGCGGCAAGGAAGGAACGCGGTGTTACCTCCCCCCACTCCTGACCTAACTTGCGCCCAAGCTCCGCAAACATGCTGCCTTCACTGTGGGCTGCGTTAATGTAGACCATCGTGCCTTTAACCTCTGCCGCCATTTCGCTGCCAAGCTGCGACAGGAACAACGTGAGGCCAGCCCGCGGCTCTGCCTCCACTACTAGGTATCCATCCTCGATCAGTAACGCTTTCGCTTGCGGCAGCACCTGTCGTTCTACCTTCACCTTCGTCACCCCATGCGTTTTCCTAGAGCATATACGAACGCTTGTTCGCTGTCAATGTCTATATTGCCACCGACACGGTTCGCATTTGTTTGACATTATCGCGTCCCAGTTATAAAATCTGATTGGATATGGCGCAGTTTCCAGTGTGTCACAACTCTTTACGTGAGGAGGGAAAATAGGAACTACAAAGTGCCACGGCAGCTGTGCAGATCCATTAAAAGGGAAGGACTTGAATGCATGAAACTTATCGGTCGTCTTTTCATCGCTATCGTCGGTGGAATTATGCTCGGTCTTTGGGCACCTGCTTTTCTGACGCGCATTCTGATTACCCTCCAAGGGCTTGTCGGTCAGCTAATCTTCTTCAGCATTCCCCTTATCATTGTGTTCTTTATCGCTGACGGTGTCATTGGGCTAGGAAGTAAGAGCGCCAAGCTTGCTCCGCTCACGGTGGCTTTTGCCTGCATTTCGACCATTTTGGCCGGTTTTGCCGCCTATTTCGTCACTATGGGGTTAGCGCCGGTTATCGCTGGGGTGGCAGGTGAACTAGCAAAGGGAGTCAAACTGACGCCTTACTTTACCCTAGCCATCGCCCCTGTCTTTGGCGTTATGTCTGCCTTGGCTTTGTCTTTTGTGCTTGGTTTGGGTGTGGTAGTCACCGGTAGTGAAACCATGGCCCGACTGCTGGCCGAAGGCAAGAACATTATTGAGAAGCTCATCGCTAATATCATCATCCCGCTTATTCCTTTGTTTATTGGCGGTATCTTTGCCGGACTCGCGGCCGAGGGTACGGTCTTTAACACCTTGCGCGCCTTTGGCTTGGTACTTGTCCTAGCGGTGGCTATGCAGTGGGTTTGGCTTCTGGTGCTGTACGGCTATGCTGGTTTTGTCGCCAAGAAGCCAGTGTTCAGTTCTATAAAGTCCATGCTGCCCGCCTACTTGACTGCGGTCGGTACCATGTCTAGTGCCGCAACAATGCCGGTAACTCTGCAACAAGCGCGATTGCTGCCCATCCGCAAGGAAATCTCAAACTTCGTTATCCCCCTTTGCGCTACCATACACCTTTCTGGCAGCACCATCGCTATCATGATGTGCGCCATGGCCGTTATGATTATTAACCCTGCCTATACACCGCCAACATTCGTAGGTGTGATCCCCTTCACCTTTATGCTGGGCATCATCATGGTTGCAGCCCCCGGAGTCCCGGGTGGCGCGATTATGGCTGCTTATGGATTACTGGGGTCAATGCTTGGCTTTAACGAAGCCGCATTGGGTCTCATGGTAGCTCTCTATATGGCCCAAGATAGCTTCGGCACCGCTACTAACGTCACGGGCGACGGCGCTATAGCCATTCTCGTGGACAAGTACGCGGAGTAGGCGACATAGCTCCTTCCGCACCTAGCACCTGTTTCGCGGGAGGCGACAAACGAACAACAGAACGTGGGGACGTGAAACAAAATTTCACGGCCCCTTTGTTCGAAGGAGACAATCTCAAGCAGATTGCGCCGCAAGTCAAACTCCTGTGAGGCCATGGGCATAACCTTGGCCATGACGAG
>QLUS01000143.1 GCA_018725535.1 Bacillota bacterium | reverse complement strand
CTATACAGCCGATATGTCTCGTCGGAGATAATGCGGCTTGACAACAGCGCCTTTAGCGAAGCTTCCATCGTTACCATGCCCGCGCGGGCGTTAGTCTGCAAAATGGAGGGGAGCTGGTGTGTCTTGCCCTCGCGGATGAGGTTACGCACGGCGGAGGTAGAGACCATAATCTCAAAGACGGGTACACGGCCGGGTCCGTCGGCGCGTGGCAAGAGTTGCTGGGCAATTACGCCTTGCAGCGACGAAGCCAGTTGAATGCGAATCTGTGATTGCTGATAGGGTGGGAAGATATCGACAATGCGGTCAATCGTCTGCCAAGCGGATGGGGTATGCAAAGTAGCGAGCACTAGGTGACCGGTCTCTGCCGCGCTGACCGCGATTTGCGTGGTGTCGTAGTCGCGCATTTCACCGACCAAGATTACGTCCGGGTCTTCGCGCAGCGCCGCGCGCAGTCCCGTCGCAAAGGTTGGCGTATCCGGACCGATTTCGCGCTGGTTGACCATACTCTGGTCGTGCCGGTGCAAAAACTCGATGGGGTCCTCTAAAGTCAAGATATGCAGCTTCTTCTCGCGGTTGACCTGCCCAATCATCGCGGCCAAAGTAGTGGATTTGCCGCTCCCGGTTGGGCCGGTGACAAGAATCAGTCCGCTTGGCTTGCGCGCCAATTCCGAGACAATGGGCGGCAGGTTAAGCTCGCGCAAATCGGGTATACCGGCGGGGATAAGGCGAAGTGCGAGGGCCACGGCATTGCGCTGGCGGTAAGCGTTTACGCGAAAGCGCCCGACACCGGGGCGGCTCAGGGAGAAGTCGATGTTGCCGTGACTGATAAACTCTGCCCGCTGCTGTTCGGTAAGGAGCTCGCGCATGATCCGCGCGGTGTCCTCAGGCCTTAGGACGGGTAAGTCGGGCATACGCCTTAGTTCGCCGTCTATGCGTACCATCGGCGGCAACTCCACCGTGATATGCAAGTCCGAGGCACGCTGTGCCGCCGCTTGCCGTAACAGCTCGTCTACATGAAGTTCACGCTCGGCCATACTACCCCTCCTGATATGCCACACGCATGGCTTCGCTGATGGTGGTAAGCCCTGCGCGAGCTTTGTCTAGGGCATCTGCGAGCAGCGAGCGCGAGCCCGCACGCCGGGCCGCAGCCCGAATTTCGCTGGTCGGGGCTTGACGTACAACGGCTGCCCGGATTTCTTCGCTTAAGCGCATGACCTCAAATACGCCGACGCGACCCCGATACCCCTCCCCGTGACACTTATCGCACCCCATCGGCGCGAAGAAACTGTGCTGCACACTCGGGTCAAGTCCGAGCGCGCG
Source organism: Bacillota bacterium (assembly GCA_018725535.1). GTDB lineage: Bacteria > Bacillota > UBA994 > UBA994 > UBA994 > UBA994. Next base: position 2,749 of record QLUS01000143.1, on the reverse strand, counting down.
CAATTCGGGGGAGTGTTCGGTCAGCACATGCGGCTGTCTGCAAGCGGGACAGAGCTTGCGTACAAGCCTCTGCGCTACGACACCGGCAACGGAGGCTGCAGTCAAGAAGGGTTCCACCCCCATCTCGCTTAATCGCGTGACGGTGCTGGCGGCGTCGTTAGTGTGGAGCGACGACAACACGAGGTGCCCGGTAAGCGCGGAGCGCACGGCAATATCAGCAGTCTCATAGTCGCGAATCTCGCCGACTAGCAAGACGTCCGGGTCTTGACGCACGAAGGCCCGCAATACGCTCGCGAAAGTGAGCCCGATTTTTTGGTTGACGTTTACCTGCGTGATGCCGGGCAAACGAAATTCCACGGGGTCTTCTACGGTGCAGATATTGCGCGTGGGGTGATGCAAGTGCTGCACGGCAGAATAAAGGGTGGTTGTTTTGCCGCTGCCTGTCGGGCCGGTGATCAGAATCATGCCGTAGCTTTGCGTCAGCATGCGCTCAAACCGCGCGCGGTCGTCGTCTGCGAGCCCCAGAGTGTGCAGCGACAGCTGCGAACGAGCACTGTTTAGTAGACGTAGCACCACTTTCTCCCCGCTGACCGTCGGCAAAGTGGAAACACGCAAGTCGAACGCACCTTGGCCTTGGCTGCCGCTAAAGCGGAAAGATCCGTCTTGCGGCAGGCGCCGTTCGGAAATATCTAGCCCGGCCATGACTTTAAGGCGTGAGAACACCGCGAGGGACATATCTTTGTCCAAGCGATTTACATCCTGCAGCACGCCGTCGACGCGGTAGCGAACGCGCACGCCCTCTTCCTGCGATTCTAGGTGAATATCCGAGGCGCGCTCCTCGAAGGCTTGCGCAATCAGGCGGTTGACTGTCCGCACCACGGGCGTGGTTTCATTTTCACCTGCCGCCGTCACCTCGCCAGTGGCTACGGCCTCGCCGTAAAGGCGGGCTAAGGCCTTCTCAATGTCGCGCGGCGTCATCACCACTAGTTCGACCTTGAGGCCGGTGATTAGAGAAATGTCGCTCACGGCCAAAACATTCAAAGGGTCGGCGGTGGCCAAATGCAGGGAGTCCTGCGTGCGCTTAAGCGGCAGACATCTATAGCGCCGCGCGGTAGCGGCGCTCAGGAGTTTAACGGCTTCTTGCTCGGGAGTGATATCACGCAGCAGCACAAAACCTGCCCCATGCTGTTTGGCGATAACGCGGTACAACTTCTCCTCACTGACGAGGCCTTGTGCTACTAAAATCTCCCCGAGGCGAGCGCCGCCTGACACGGCCAGCGCCCCCGACAACTGCTCGCGCGTAAGCACGCCTTCTTCAAGCAGCAATTCGCCTAGCTTTTTGCGCAGCATCGGTGGCCTCCTCTCGCCTGTGAGGTTTTCGACATACGCAGCGGGATTCCTGCTTGGGGGGCACTTAGCACTTAGCACTTCGTGAGACCGGAGGCTGGCGGCTCGGCAATCCTATCCTAACGCCTCACGCCTAACGCCTACACCTCGTTCCTCGTTTTGATCTTTGATTTTTGATTTTTGATTTCTCCCGGTTCACAGTTCACGATTCGCGCGTCAGCATTCGCAATATCCAGCGCTCGAATACCCGCGCGATGCGCGTAAAGAAGAAATCGCGGTCGCACAGCGGCACCACGAGGATGGTAAACAGTCCTAAACGATTGCCGCCTAAGACATCGGTGAAAACTTGGTCGCCAATCATGGCTGTCGTTTCGGGGCGGCTGTTTAAGAGCGCTAGCGCCTGCAGGAAAGCCCGGCGGGAGGGTTTGTTGGCGCGGCTTAGCCCGGGCAAGTTAAGCTCGGCGCGAAAGTAGGCGATGCGTTTTTCTAGGGCATTAGACACCAAGCAAACCTTAAAGCCCTGCGCCTTAAGGTTCTCTAGCCACGTCTTTAGTTCCGGGTTAACCTGGTTCGCGACCCACGGCACTAAGGTGTTGTCGAGGTCGGAGATAATCGTGTCAATGCCGCGTGCGCGCAGCTTAGCTAGGTCGATGTGGTAAATGCTCTCTACGTACATGGAAGGCAGCAGCAAATGCTTCATCTCATCACCTCGACTAAGTGTAGCATATCTTGAATTTGCATGTTTAGGCAAATTCAATTGCCTTGGCTAAAATCCTCCCTCCTTGCACACTTCGCTGTAAAGCCGCTGCATAGCCTTCTTTTCTATGCGCGAAACATAGGAGCGAGATAGCTTAAGCTCGCGCGCAATTTCTCGCTGGGTAAGCCTAACCCCGTCCACAAGCCCAAAGCGCAGCATCAGCACCACCTGTTCGCGGCGCTCAAGTCGCGCTAGAAGGCACTGCAGCCGCTCTTGCTGCAGCGCTGTCTCTACGGTGTCGGCGAGCGGCTCTTCATTGTTAGGCAGCGTATCCAGTAGAGTGAGCTCGTTTCCCTCTTTATCTACCCCTGTGGGCTCATAGAGATACTGCATGGTTCGCAGCTTCTTCGTAGCTCTAAGATGCATCAGTATCTCGTTGTCGATACAGCGCGCGGCATAAGTCGCGAGCCTTACCCTTACCCATGTCAAAAGTGTTAACGCCCTTAATCAGCCCGATGGTGCCAATGGAGATTAGGTCCTCTTGGTCCACTCCACTAGACTCGTGTTTCTTAACCATATGGGCGACAAGCCGCAATTGTGTTCAATCAGAAGGCCGCGCGCTTGCCAATCGCCGCCTTTCCATTGGCGCAAATACTTATGCTCGTCAGCCTCGGACAAGGGCTGCGGAAAGGAGTTGGTGGCGAC
>QLUS01000142.1 GCA_018725535.1 Bacillota bacterium | reverse complement strand
GGTTCAGTCGTGCTCGCCCGCGTGGTTGACTTTGGCATCGACGTGCGCCGCCCGACCACCGGAGCCACTGCCATTCCATTCATCAACGCCGGCTTTGCAAACGGCACATATCTTTCCAACATGATTGAGGTGAGGGAAGCGGTTGCCGGCAGCCTGCTTGGCGGCCGCACGATCACCTTGACGCTGCCTGCCGGCGCGCAGTTCAACACTGCCGCCGCCCCCAGCGTAACTCCTGGCACCATAGTAGCCGCCGCCCCTCTGCTATCAGACGCTGGCCGCACAGCTACCTTTATTGCCACTGCTTATACAGCTGCAAGGACTGTGCTCTTTAGCTTCCCAGCAAACTCCATTCTCGTTTCCCCCACCGCCGCCGCCGGTGACCTTGCCGTCACCGTAGCCGGTACCGCCGGCGCTGCGGGCACTGTAAAGATCGCTACGATTCGCCCGGTGGCCACCGTTTCCGCCGCAGCCGCGCCGACCCTAGGCATTGGCACAGTTGGCCAGGCCGCTGGCGACATCGTGATTAGCGAAGCGGCCGCCGGACGCATTTGGACTGGTGATGTGGTCCTGACTTTGCCGACCGGCGTAGTCTTCAGCGCAATCTACGCCCTCCCGACCGTCACCAGGCCGACCGGCAACATTGCCTTGGGCACAGCCACTCTTACCGGTAGAAACGTCTTGACCATTCCTGTGACCAGTGTTAGCACCGTGGCCAGTGCAATCTACCTCAGCGGCATCAGGTACGATGTTACCCGCACAGCCATGGACGGCCCGGTTAACGTGACTGTTGACGGTTCCGCCATCGTAAGCACTGCCACAACCGCTAATGTTTCTGCAGCCTTTGCCGCCGCTGTCGCCGCTAACCGTCCGCGCGTAGCCAACGCCACGGTCGGCGTAGTCGCGCCGCCTGTCATCGCGCCGCCTGTCATTGCGCCGCCTGTCACCGTCTTCACCATCGGCGCCCTCTCCTTTGTCCGCGCAGGCGTGACTACGCCCATTGATGTGGCGCCGAGCATCGTTGCCGGGCGCACCATGTTGCCGTTGCGCTTTGCCGCCCTGGCGGTCGGAGTCAGCGCTGACGACATCATCTGGGATGCTACCCGCCGCACCGTGACTCTGCTGCGTGGCGACCGCGTAGTACAGCTGCGCATCGGCGACCGTATCATGACGATTAACGGCAGCGTTGTTCCGCTTGAAGTGCCTGCGGCAATCCAAGGCGGTCGCATTGTCCTGCCAATCGGGGCCATTGCGCGAGCGTTGCGTGCCAGGACCGTTTGGGATCCCATCGCGCGCACAGTCACAGTCACCGAGTAACAACAGGGTCAGCTTAAGTTAAAGGCAATAAGCAGTGCTCCCAGTCGCAGCAAGCGACTTGGGAGCACTGCAAAAATTTATTTAAATTTAAGAGTGGGAAGGATGCGTGACAAATGAACTGCAAAACAGCAACCAAGCTCTTTTCTGCTTGGCTGGATGGGGAATTAGATTTTAACAGAGCCGCTCTTTTGCAGCATCATTTGGACGCGTGCCGTGACTGTGAACGCATGCTAAATCAGCTGCAGACTGTGCTAGTTGTTTTGCGTGAGAGCCGCACCTCCGTTGCTGTTCCCGACGGGTTTACCGCGCGTGTGCTCGGCCGTCTGCAGGCAGAGACGCAGCGCGGCAGTCGGCAGACTCACTCTTTATTTAGAAAGTTGGCGTTTGCCGCCTCATTCATCTTTTTGTTGGGGATGAATGCTCTGTTGCTTGGCCGCTACCAGAGCGGAGGAAATCAGGCGGCGCAGCTTCCTCATCCTGAGCCTGCCGGCAAACAAACTGTGGAATCGCTTGAGCCTAGTTTATTGCCCGGCACATTGCCTAGTCAGGCAAAAGGGCGGGAAGCCCCTGCGCCGCACAAACCGGAAGGCGTTGCGGCGGAGCAAGCGCCTGCCGAGCAGGCGAGCGACGGACTTAGCGTGGACGCAAGCCCGCCAAAACGGCAGCCTAGCGCCGTTGCATCCGCAAGGAGAGTTACCGCGGCACAAGGATTGACGCCACGGCCGGTGGCTCTGAGCGATCAGGCGGCTCCTGTAAGAATGTCGCAGCCGGCCGCCGCAGCGCAGCCGCTGATGGTTGCAGCGCTCTCCCCCGTAATTATACCGGATCCGGAAGTGTTTATCCCTAAACGGCGCGTGACGGAAGGCTCACTGCTGAAAATAGCCGTAACAAACTTGTCGCGTGCTTCACAATTGCTGGCGGATGCTGCAGGGAGGCATGGCTTGGCACCGACAGTCGCTAGTGTAACGCTTGCGGCAGACGGGCGCTTGATTATGCTCTACCGTTATGAAATGCCTTGGTTTCAGGCAAACAGGTTTATCAATGAAGCGCTTCACCTGGGTCTGGTGCTTGACGAGCGTCATTTAACGGAAGATATCAGCGTTGAATACGAACGGAAGCTGGAACAATACAGGCAGCTTGCCATCAGAGTTCAGGGGGCTGAGGGAGCAGAGGCTACTATGCTGCAAGGCAGAAAAAATGCCCTGCTGACGGAATTATCCAGGATGCATGCTGCTGCCGGTAACGCGCAGGCTGTGACAGTTTGGCTTGAGAGTTAGCGTAAGCGCGATAAATCAGCGAAGTATAAATAAACGACAGGGAGCGGACACGGCCGCTCCCTGTCGTTTATTTTCGAGAAAGATAGCGTAAAAAGCTTATCTCCAGGCGCAAGGATTTATTTTGTGCCGGCGATAGTTCCTTTGACAGTAATCTCAGCCTGCGTTGCGGAGAAAATAAATCCCAGCCCTAGCAGAAAGAGGACGGATAAAACAGCGGCAACCTGCCCGGCAAGCGGTACGCCTGCCGGGCCTGCAGCCAGCCCGAAATTGTGCGCAAAAGCCGCGCCGGCAGCCATGCCGAGCAAAGCAAAGCCGGCGTCCGTATCGCCTTCACCGGCCATTACCGTTTGCCGGAGCGGGCAACCGCCAAGCATTGTCGCCCCCAGTCCGACGATGGCTAAGCCGGCAAAATTCCAGAGGGCTGCAGTGTGTGCCACAGGCTGTCCGGAGAAACCGAGATTTATATAACCAAAAATCAGATTGAGAAAGAATGCTCCTGCCAACATAGCTAAAGAAGCATACAGTAGCTGCGGGTCACCTGTCAGCATCAGATTACGGAAACAGCCTACTTGACAGAGCCGGCTACGCTGGACGAGGATGCCGATCAGCAGGCCGGCGGCAAGCGAGATGGCAAACGGAGCGCGTAAAGAGCCGGGACCGCTCTCGCTGAAAAAAATAAAGATGGGGGCTAAAGTTACCATCAGCAGCAAAGCGACAGTCATTACGGGGAAAAACAAACCGTTGCCGGTACTTTGAGGGTGAGCGCGACCGAGGGAAAATCCGCGTTTGTGGAAGAAAATCCCCGCTCCAATCCCGGCGATGAAGCCAAAGAGGCCGATAAGTGCGTTCAAGTCACCGGCTGAAAGCCTGAGCAACATGCGCAGCGGGCAACCAAGAAAAACGAGCGCGCCAATCATAATAGTAAAGCCGATGAAGAAGCGCGCCAGCGGGGACGAACCGCCGCGAACGCGGAACTCTTTGCTGACCAGAGCTATCAGGAATGAGCCGAGAATAAATCCTGGCACCTCCGGACGCAGGTATTGTACGGGTGCGGCGCGGTGCAGCCCCAGTCCGCCGGCGATGTCACGCACAAAGCAAGCCAAGCAGACTCCCATGTTTGGCGGGTTGCCGGCGCGCACGAGCAATACGCCGAGCAAGCCAAGGATAAAGCCGCTGCCTATCAGAAAACGTTTGTTCATCAGATTGCCTCCTAAGCTTTAGTCTGTGTCTAACTTAGATTATAAGGTAGGCGGCTTAGTTCTGCATAATCGCTCTGCTCTATAATCTTTTTGCTCAAATTGAAAATAGCTATTGCCCGGCAATCACCTAGCCCTCACCCTAACCCTCTCCATAGCCTACTCCCCTCTCCCTTCGCTACTCCCCTCTCCTTCGCTATTCCCCTCTCCATAGCCTACTCCCCCTGTCTCTTATACACATCT
>QLUS01000141.1 GCA_018725535.1 Bacillota bacterium | reverse complement strand
TAGACCGCCTTTAGCCTTTGCCCCGCACCCGTAATTGTACCGCCCGTGCCGATAGCCGCGACAAAGGCATGGGGGATAAGGCCATCTAGCTGCGCGATAATCTCCCCTGCCGTTTCGTCGTAGTGAATGCCGGGGTTAGCGGGGTTTACGAATTGGCCTGCCAGTACACAGCGGGGGGCATGTTTAATCAGCTCATGCACCCTAGCCTCCGCAAAACTAAAGGTTTCCGTAATGTCTTTGCCGACCGGCGTGAGTATTATCTCTGCACCAAAGCTCGCCATAATGCGCCTGCGCTCCTCGCTCATGCACGACGGCATCACGATGGTACACTTATAGCCCTTTACCGCCGCGACCAACGCGAGTCCTATACCTTGGTTGCCGCTCGTGAATTCCACGATGATGGAATCGGCCTTTAGTAGCCCCCGCCGCTCGGCATCCTCAATCATGCTCAACGCCGTGCGTGTCTTAATGCTGCCGCCCGGGTTTTGGCTTTCTACTTTAACTAGAACTCTCCGGTCTAATCCCTTCGTTATGCGGTTTAGCTCCACTAGCGGCGTGTTGCCGACTGCTTCTAGGATGGAACGCGCGCTAGTCATCTTATCCCTCCAACGCTTGCTGCTAGGCAGCAGTTCGCGATCTTTGGGTGTTAGCCTGCCCACCTGTTAAATTTGTTGACATCCGCATCCCGGGAAGGTAAAATAAGTGTGGTTACTAGTGTGAGATTTATAACGATATTTTCTTGTATGTTTCACATGTAGGCGGGAGGAGTTACATGGCAGTGCAGTTTGCAGAAAAGGTCTATGCCTTAGCCAAGGAAATTGCCGAGGATTGCCAGGGGTTAGAGGCGCCGTTCTGTGCGGCGGAGTGTCCGATGCATACCGATGCGCTGTCGTACATAAGGCATATCCGCGAGGGCAGATTGGACGACGCCGTGCGTACTATTCGCGAAAAGCTGTTTCTTCCCGGGACTTTAGGTCGTATCTGTGCCCATCCCTGCGAAAAGGAGTGCCGTCGCGAAACGGAGTTTAAGCAACCTTTGGCTATCGCTGCGCTGAAGCGATATGCCGCCGACAAAGCTGACCGCGTGGAACTTTGGGATCTCAGCGTAGGTTCCGACACCGGCAAGCGAGTAGTTGTGGTCGGAAGCGGTCCTGCGGGAGCGCAGGCGGCTATCGACTTGCGGAAAGCCGGTCACCAGGTCACCGTTTACGAAAAGCTGTCGGTGCGCGGCGGTATGTTACGTGTAGGTATGCCTAGCTATCGCCTGCCACCCAAAGTGCTGGAGTTTGAGTATGAGTATCTGGATCGTTTGGGCATCCAGTTTAAACTGGGCGTGGAAGTGGGTAAAGAGGTGTCGCTCGATGATTTGCGGGCTGAGTTTGACGCCGTCATCCTCGCGCACGGAGCGCATCAAGGGGTAGTGGCGCAAGTCGAGGGCTGCTATTCCCAAGGGGTCACCAATGCCGTAGATTTCTTGCGCGAAATGGCCTTCACACAGGGGTGCTCGGCTATGGGCAAGAATGTGCTGGTCATTGGCGGCGGCGATGTGGCTATGGACTGTGCACGCTCGGCCTTGCGTGCAGGTGCGGATGCGGTCAGGATTGTGTGCCTAGAAAACGAGTGCGAACTGCCTGCGAGCCGCGAAGAACACGCGGCAGCGATCGAGGAAGGCGTGCAGTTTGACTACGGTTGGTGCGTAGATGCCATACACGAGCGGGATTGCCGTCCCACGGGTGCGAGGCTAAAGAACTGCCTAGCCCTTAAAGACGAATCAGGCAAGTTTAACCCACAGTTAGGCGACGCGGTGCGCGCGGTAGAGTGTGACACCATAGTTTATGCCATCGGACAACGCGTTGCGGACATCGCCAATGGCAGGTTGCCGCAAGGCGGTGGCGGGCGCTATCGTGTGGACCCCGACACCCTGGCGTCGGATATAGTTGGGGTGTTTGTGGCGGGCGACGCCGCCGGCACGACCATTGCTATCGAGGCCATGGCGCACGGCAGAAAAGCTGCCCTTTCGGCGGACCGGTTCTTGCGCGGCATTTCCCTGATCGCCGAGCGCAACTTTAAGCTCGAAGCCGGCTATAAGACACGGTACGATGTTCCCGTGCCGGAGGACACCAAAGACTTGGTGCGGCAACACACGCGGCTCGTCGAGGTCGGTGTTAGGCGCAGGAGCTTTGCGGAAAGCGACCTAGGGTTCGACGATGCGACGGCGCTCTCCGAAGCGCAGCGCTGTCTGGAATGCGAGTGCAAGGAGTGCATGCAGGAGTGCCTGATGCTTAACGAATTTACGGGGTGTCCGGGGGAGTTGTTTGGCGTATTCTTGGCCAAGCAGCAAGTCGACGCATTAGTCCCTTACTCCTGCAACTTGTGCAACCAGTGCACGCTGGTCTGTCCCAAGGAGTTTAAGCTGGCTGACGCGTTTATGTCGATGCGCAAGGACTTTGTGCGCGCTAACAAGGGAAGGTCACCCATGAAGGGGCACGGCGCGATCGACATCCACCAAAAGCTTTCGTTCTCGCGAGTCTTTACTATTAAAAGAAAGGGGCGTGAGTAAAGTGGCTATCCGACATGGCTTTATGCCGGGGTGCTCGCTGCCCTCGTACAGCCCTACGAACATCGAAAAGACTATCGAGTTTTTGCGCGGTGTGTACCCCGAGCTCTCGGTTATCCAAAAGTGTTGCGGCAAACCCACCAAGTCGCTCGGGCAGGTAGACTTGCTTAAGGAGCGCTTTGGGGGTCTCGTGGCCGACATCAAGGACTGTAAGGTTGACGAAATGCTGGTGGCTTGCCAGAATTGCTACAATATGCTGCGGGAGTCAGACGCCTTCTCGACAACTTCCCTATGGGAAAGGATCCCCGAAATTGGTCTGCCTGCGGAAGTGCGTGGCAAGGCCCTTGCGAGCGACGTGGTGTTTTCGATTCACGACTCCTGTCCCGTGCGGGATAACCGCGCCATCCATGACGGCATCCGCTGGATACTGCAAGAGCTAGGCTATAAGACGGTCGAGCCCGAGCGCACGCGAGAAAACGCGCGTTGCTGTGGGTTTGGCGGCATGATTGTTCCCGTCAATCCCGAATTGGCAAAGAAGGTGATGGATAGGCGCGTTAAGGAGATGCCAACACAACACATTGTAGTCTACTGCGCCGCCTGCCGCTCCTCGATGTTGATGGGCGGAGGTAAGGCATGGCATATCTTAGATCTCCTTTGGGGTCGGGTGGTGACGAGTGCGTCGCAACCGCCGGAGAACGTGCTGGCTAGTCCTGTTAAGGCTTGGGTCAACCGCTACAAGTCCAAGGGGGTGATTGCGCGCGCCATAAAGTAAGGGCATGGTGGCACACGAAGCTTATCACGATATGGATGAAGGTGAGAGTGAGCTAATGCAGAAAAGTAACGCTAAGGGTAGTCCTGTTCGGCTGGTACTGGCGCTAATAGCTATAGCTGCTGGGGTGTTTTTGGCTGGTCGCTTCGGTTTCATTGACCAACTGCGGGATATCGAGGGCCTCAGGCTCTGGTTCCAAGGGCTCGGCGCGATTGGGTATGTTGTCTACATGTTCCTTTATATTTTAGTGGCGGTATTTATGTTGCCAGCGGCGGCAGTCACTATTGTCGCGGGGATAACCTTTGGCTCCATTATCGGCGGAGTGCTGGCCTTGATCTCAGCCACTATCGGGGCGTGTGTAGCTTTCCTTATCGCCAGATATGCGGCACGCGACATGATTGTAGCCAAGTTTGGCAACAACCCGTTGTTTAAACGCATCGAAGACGGAGTGCGGGAAAACGGCACCAGCTTCTTGATCTTGACACGCCTCGTGCCGGTGTTCCCCTACAATATACAAAACTATGCATATGGTCTGACCTCTATCAGTTTGCCGACTTTCGCGCTCGTTTCCCTCATCACTATGGCGCCCGGGGCTTTTATCTATGCCTACTTGGCGGGCGAAATCGTGACGCAGGGCGTCAGCGTGGGCCTCTTGGTGCAGTTTGCGGCGGCAGGTTTAATCTTGTTTGGCGTTTCACTTATCCCCAAGTACATCGCCAAGAAACGAGGCATTTCTATTAAGTAGCGAATACGCCCAA
>QLUS01000140.1 GCA_018725535.1 Bacillota bacterium | reverse complement strand
TAGACATCAGCTCCTCAGAAGTCCACGCAACGGCACGAACTATTTCCAATTGTCACTTGACATCACACCGCTGCTCTCACGAAATCTCCTTAGGAAATTGTCCCATGAGGAAGGAGGAATGAACACGTGGCGATGATTTGACGCTTACCTCAGGGGTATCAATTTCTTTGTATGGTGCTTGTTACCCATGTTTCCTCGAGCGGGGTGCCGCTGTAACCGCTTCAAAAAAAGTCGCCGCTCCCCTTTTATGGGGCATGGCGACCAAGGCGGGGTTATTTTACCAGAGTCAAAACTAAGTTCGCAGGCTCCTCCAACTATTGGGGAGCCAGAATGGTAATTTGGCCTATCTCCGACTCACATTAAACCAATAGCCACCAGACCCTGTGTGAGAGGTTACTCTCAGGGTATAGGTGCCGGTTACACTAGGCTGAAACCGAATGGTTTCTTGACGATTAGTTCCAAGAGAAGAGGCCACCTGCGTCCCACTTGGATTGAACAAGCGTATATCAAAATCGACGGAGGTAGACCAATTGGAGTGGATAAACGTGATAGCAATCGGCGCAGTGGTAGCTGTCACGCTAAAGGTATGGTTTTGCGTTGCGCCAGTGCCAGAGAGCGTGCCGGAGCCAAAACCAATGGTCAGATTATCGGAAAAGCTGCCCGTGGTAAATCCTCCCGCTTGTCTGATAGAGTTAAAGGAGAGGTTGGTCCCCCAGCCAAAATCGTTATCCATACCAGAGGGCCCAAAGTCTCTCACGTTAGCGGGTGCATAGAGAATATCCTTTACACCGCTGTCAGTCAAAAGGTAGTTGGCGTCAAGCATGAGCCCTATTACTCCCGCAAGAAAGGGCGCAGCCATGGAAGTACCACTCATGCTAACATACCCTGTAGAGCTTGTATGGGCCGGAGCATTAATGTTGGTGCCAGGCGCGGTGATGTTTGGCTTAGTGCGGTTGTCGGCTGTGGGTCCCCTGCTAGAAAAGGCTGCCAGTGCCCATCCTCTGTCACCTGGGGCATGAAGAGCACCCACCGTAATGGCATTAGCGGCGGCGGCGGGGGAACCTGTGGTGCGAAGTGCCGGACCTGAGTTGCCTCCGGCGACAACCATGATAATGCCGTTGTTGACCGCATTGTTTACAGCTTGAGATAAACTATCGGTGCCGTCAGATGAACCAGAGGAGCCTAGGCTCATGTTGCCAATACGAATATTGAAGGTGGCTCTGTTGTTGATCATCCAATTGATACCATTAATAATCTGCGTTGTAGTACCAGACCCCTGCCGATTAAGCACCTTGATTCCTACCAGAGCTGCACCAGGCGCTACACCTATGTCAACGCCGTTGCCTTCGCCGGTGCCGGCGGCAATACCAGCCACATGGGTGCCATGACCTTGGTCATCGTAGGCCGCTGTCCTGCCATTGATGGCATCGAACCAGCCGATAACCTTGCCAGCATCTAGGTCAACATGGCCCACGTGAATACCGGTATCAAGAATAGCAATCACGACATCGTTTCTTGAATAGGTAAGCCTGTTGCCGTCGCGATCACCGCACACAGCATATGTGCTACGTGCCGCTTGAACACCAGTCCACGTTGTGGCAGAGCCCAAACCGAGAGTATGGTATGTACGCTCCAAGTCGATTCTCTGAATAAAAGGATGTCTGGCCATGGCTCTAATGCGCCCTGGAGTCATATCCACCGAGAAGCCTTGAATAGCATGTTCCCAGCGGCCCTTCAGTTCAGCAACACCAAGCGAGAGGTCCTGCAAAACTTCGTCTAAAGGGGCTCTGTCGAGAACAACAATAACGGATATCTTTTCACCGGGGCTTGTCTTTGCAAGCAAGTCGTCGAGATCGTCTGAAAGTTTGTTGCCATCGAGATCGCCGTAGAAGGGTACACCCTCTTCAACGATGGGAACTTTGGCGCCTGATGTTACTACCAGCGAAAGAACACAAACTGCGATTAACAACATAGTCATTAATTTACGCGACATTACCACAACTCCCTTACTTATATTTTTCCCTTTCCCGTACTATCGAAGACGCTGGTGCTACTCCGCTTTGGCCGACAGGATTTGCTGGGCAAGGTATCCAGCCTTACTTCTCAGGGTTTTTTGGCTTTCCCTGGAGCAGTATTCGCCGTCCGTCCGTCCGATACTCGTATTCGTCGTGCCCGCAAGAGAGCACCACGGCATATCCCAGCGTGAGTACCTGGGCGTACATCTGGTCGGGTTCCGGCCAGCCAAGGCTGGCATCGGGCCAAGTAGCCGGGGCTACACTTCTCAGGGCTATTTCGCGCTGGTTCACCTTTAACCGGTAGGCCAAGTCCACCGTCGCTCGCTGGACCGCCCGGGCAGCCTCGGCGCGATGGCGCGGCTCAAGATCGCCGATCATGGCCGTTCACCGGATCTGTCCGCAGCACGAGCCATGCTATCTCGCTCCCACCGCCCGGGCAGCGTTGATCCTGCCGCCGATGGGCTGATCGGTGACGATGGGATCGACGGTCGCCTGGATCCGGTTGCGGACCGCAGTGTTGCTCGTCCCCCACGGAGTGGTCCAGACCAGTCCCGCCAATCCGGCTACAAAGGGGGCCGCCATGGAAGTACCGCTCATCAAGGTATACTGGTCGGTCCCGAGCGCGGATCGGGGGAAGGTCGACAGGATGTCCACACCCGGCGCCGCCACGTCGACCCAGGTACCAAAGCTGGAGAAGGGTGCCCGGCGATCATCATCGTCGGTGGCACCCACGGCGATCACATTAGCATATGCCGCCGGATACATTAGGGTGCTGGAGTTGTTGTTGCCCGCCGCCGCGACCACGACGACCCCTCGCCCCCAAGCATAGTTGACCGCATTCTCAAGGGTCGCGGAATGTGTCGTGCCGCCAAGGCTTAAGTTTATGACCCGCGCGCCGTTGTCCGCCGCCCAGATGATGCCGTTAGCGACCCATGACCACGTGCCGCTGCCGTCGTCGCCTAGTACCTTACCGTTCACAAGCACCGCGTCAAAGCCCATTCCCGCTATGCCCCGGGCGTTGTTGGTGACGGCGGCGGCGATGCCCGCAACATGGGTGCCGTGGCCGTGCAGGTCACTCACGGTGAGGCTGGTCGTGAAGTTCTGGGCGGCCACCACCTTGGGGTTGATGTCGCCATGGCCCGCATCGATCCCCGTATCGAGTATGGCTATGCGTATCGTGGAGTTACCCCGGGTTACGCCCCAGGCCAGTGTGGCTTCGACCCGGGCCAGACCCCACTGGTCGGGCAGCATCGGGTCGTTGGGCGTGAAGGGCGCGAAACCGAGCGCCTTTACGATCCCGTCAACCTCGGCAAAAAGCACATTGGGATTTGCCCGGTATCGGGCCACCGCGCGGAGTTCTTCTCCCGCAGGCACCCGCACCACTTGGACGCCGATCCTGTCAATGACTTCGCGCACTTGGCCTTTATTAAGCGCGTGGGCCGAGGCGACCTCGAGTGCGTGCGTCCCGGGACGGAACCCGACGAGAATTTGGCCTTGCACGAAATCAGTTGTCGATGATGCTTCCACTTGCGGCGAGACCCCTGCGGTTCCAGTGAGACCTAGAACCAACGCAAGCACCAGAGAGACTGCAATGGCCTTAAAGTGCAGTTTCGTAATCATTAGCGTATGCCTCCTTGTAATGGAAAATCCGAGCGGTTTAGACTGTCCAAGATAAAATCACCTTCAAGCTTGCTGCGCCCCTGTCATGTTTCTGAGTACTAGAAAAAACAATCACCACCCTTCCGTTAGAGGATTTTTCAGAAGGCTCTTCTCTAGCAACAATCAGTTACTCACCAGGTAGGCGGCTTCCTTGGCGGAGGGGGATCAAACTGCGGGACAAACTCCGACGCCACGAGTTGTGGGGCTTCATCAAGTGGGGTCGTCAGAGGAACAAAGTGTGCGACTACAATGATGCTAAGGGCAAGCACAAGTACAAACACTGACGCAATCATCTTTCTCACAGGATCACCTCCAAATTCAGTTGATTCATTCTACACAGATTACAGCTCTGTTGGCAATACTATCACGTGCCAATGATAGTGTCGCGTGACACTAAAAGCCCCGCTCCGGATAGTGGAGG
>QLUS01000014.1 GCA_018725535.1 Bacillota bacterium | reverse complement strand
GTCTTACCGTGGTCAATGTGACCGATTGTCCCTACGTTAACATGCGGCTTATTGCGTTCAAACTTCTTCTTAGCCATGGTCTCTTCTCCCTCCTATGTAGGACAGCTTACGCTGATTTTACCAACGCCGCGCCTTAGAGTCAAACAAATTAAACCCTCCGTCACAACGGAGGGTTTGCATAAACGTATGGAGCTGACGACCGGGATTGAACCGGTGACCTCGTCCTTACCAAGGACGTGCTCTACCGACTGAGCTACGTCAGCGTGGTAGCGGGGGCAGGATTTGAACCTGCGGCCTCCGGGTTATGAGCCCGACGAGCTAACCAGACTGCTCCACCCCGCAATGTGACATTAGATAGATTGTCGCTTGTAGCTGGTTGCTTACGGCTTAAAGCGGAAAGCGGCAAGCGGAAAGCCGCTACGGCGCTTGCTTCTTGCTTCTTGCATGGAGCGGGTGATGGGGATCGAACCCACGCAACCAGCTTGGAAGGCTGGAGCTCTACCATTGAGCTACACCCGCCTCTGTAGACAAATGGTGGAGAGGACTGGATTTGAACCAGTGTAGGCGTCTGCCGGCAGATTTACAGTCTGCTCCCTTTAGCCGCTCGGGCACCTCTCCATTCAACTGTTACATTATAATTGGCGGCACACCTCACGTCAAGCAAACCCTGCTGGGATTAACTGTCTTACAGCTCCGTGCTCCGTAGCTTGGCATCGGCGTCAGTCTTTTAACGCCTCAAACCTCAAGCCTAGCAGATCACAAACTAAGCCATCCGCTCTAACAAATAGCGCTCTACTTTGCGCTTCACTCGTTGTAACGCGTTATCGATAGATTTTACATGCCGGTCTAGTTCCTCGGCAATCTCCTGATACGACTTGCCGTCTAGATAGTACCTAAGCACCTTACATTCTAAGTCGCTCAAGAGCTCGCCCATACGACACTCTATGTCCCTAAACTCCTCTTGATGAATCACCAGTTCCTCTGGGTCCGTAATCTTCCCGCCGGAGAGGACATCTAACAGCGTTCGGTCGGATTCCTCGTCGTAGATAGGTTTGTTAAGCGACACATATGAGTTTAGGGGTATGTGCTTTTGCCGAGTTGCCGTTTTTATGGCGGTAATAATCTGGCGGGTAATGCATAACTCGGCAAACGCTCTAAACGATGACAACTTGTCCGGCTTGAAGTCACGAATGGCTTTATATAGTCCAATCATACCTTCCTGCGTAATGTCGTCACGATCTGCTCCTACGAGAAAGTACGACTTAGCCTTAGCTCGAACAAAAGCGCGGTACTTGTTGATTAAATGCTCAAGCGCATACGTGCTCCCTTGCTTTGCTCCCTCGACAATATCCTCTTCCGGCATCATTTCCAAGGATACAGCATCGCGTGCCGGGAAATCCACTAAGCATCGCCTCCAGACTGGGAGTCCATGAATTTCAGTAAATCCGTATTAAATTGTACAAGCACCATTATATACTTGCGTTATGCTGAGGTCAATCCAAGAAATATCTTGAAACGCTTCCCCCCGCTTACTATTGCATCATTGTTGTACTCTGTGCTGCCGCACTATCTCAAACAACACCACCCCGGCTGCTACTGAGGCGTTAAGTGATCCTATCGGCCCCATGGCAGGTATGGCCACTAGCTCGTCACAGTTCTCCCTGAGCAGCCGGGAGATGCCGTCGTCTTCGCTGCCAACGATGAGCGCTAAGGGCCCGGTCAACTTTACATCATACAGAACCTTGCCGCTAGCCTCTGCACCTACAACGGTAAATCCTGCATCTTTAAGGCGCGCGACATGCTGCGCTAGGTTCGCCACGCGCGCTACCGGCAGATGCATTACCGCGCCTGCCGACACTTTGGCCACAGTTGGTGAAAGAGCCGCACTGCGCCGCTTAGGGATTATCACTCCCTGCGCCCCCGCAGCTAAGGCGCTGCGCAAAATCGCCCCCAAATTGTGCGGGTCTTCGATGTGGTCTAACATCACAAGTAAAGGGCGCGGCTCTGCTAAAGCTTTCGCCACGAGGTCTTCGAATTCTACATAGGATTCAACGGCCACGTCGGCTACCACACCTTGATGCGGCCTGCCTTCGCACATCTTGTCCAGAGTCACCTTTTCCACTTCGACTACGACCACACCCTGCTGCCGCGCGAGTTTAAAAATCTGCCTAATTCCACCTCCGGCCTGCTTCTGCACAAACAACTTATTGATGGGTGCCTTCGCCCGTAGAGTCTCAAGCACAGGGTTACGACCTTCGACTTGGTTCATGTTGACCTCCGTCTAGTTCAGATTTGCTGTAGGGTGTGCCGCAGCTCATTTCGCCTTTACCACATCCCCGCGCACTCAGGCAGTCTGCCCCGGCTTGGCCAAATACATGCGGCGCGGCAGTCTTAACTAAGCGCAGCATGTCCCATGCCAATGCGCGGATCTCCCATTGCGCCCGCCGGCAACAGCGCAAAGCGAAAAAGTTATAAAGACTCCGAGCATTAAGGGTAGCCACCAGTTTCGTAGCACAGGCGTTTGGCAAGACATAGCGCGCGTCCTCCGCAGGCACATGCGCCAGCAAGGACGCGTAGGCGCGGCGGAGAGCTTCCACAGCCGCCAAGAACAGAGCCTTAGCTTCCGGGGAATCAGCAATAGCGGGGGGAGTGACATACTCAAAGTCCTCCATGCGCACATAGCGCTGCGATTGCTGGGAGTACGAGGCTATGCGATGTCGCACTAACTGGTGCGACAGAGCGCGACTTACGCCTTCAATCCCAAACGTAAAGCTGACATGCTCAAGCGGCGACTCGTGCCCGAGCGACAGGAGTTTAGCGATCATCGCCGCCCCCTTTTCGCCACTCAGGCGTGTCTGTATGGTGGCGATGTCCGCACCCGAATAGCACAACCGCGCAGCAGCCGCGACTATCTTGTCAGGCTCCGGTGTGTGCGTAAGCAGCGTTACACGCATGTGTCCCCCTCCTTGAGCTGGCGTATCGCACAGATAATCTCTAATGCCCGCTCCTCGTCCTTAGCGAGGTAGAGGTAGCCAATTAGGCTTTCGATGCCTGTGCTATGTCTATACTCAGTGACGCTTGCGCTCTTAGGCACGTGGCCGCTCCTGACATTCCGCCCACGCCGTAAGATGTCTTTCTCCTTTTCGGTAAGCAGCTCCGATATGGCGTGAGCTGCCCTAGCTTGAAAAGACGCCCGCACAAAGTGAGCGGTTGCCTGGTGCACTGCACTCATGTGTTTTGGACCTTCGCTCAGCGTCAAAACGCGCATCGCCAGTTCATAATAGGCATCACCAATATAGGCCCAGGCTGCGGGAGAAAAGTCGTCTGGCGACAGCACCCTCACTTCAGCTTCCACCTGACGCCCTGCGGCGTATCTAGAAGCTCAATCCCTAGCTCCGCGAGCAAAACGCGAATGTTATCCGCAGTCCAATAGTCACGCGCAAAGCGCGCCTCCTCCCGCCTAGCGATAAGCGCCTCTATCTCTTCGTCAAGACTCCTGTCGACTGTAAGTTCTACTCCCAGCACACCCGCGAGTCTTTGCATTAAACTTAAGGCCAGCTCAGCGTTAGCTATCCCTTTCAGCGCTAGGGCAGCATTGGCGTCACGCGCGAGCTCAAACAGCACGCCCCACGCTTCCGCAGTGTTAAAGTCGTCGGCGAGCGCACTCTTAAATCGCGCCTCGTATTGGTCAAGGTTTAACATCTCGCCGGCCGCCTGCGGCGCGTTAAGCGCAGTCAGCACATGCTCTAATGCGCCACAGGCATTCCTAAGGCGATTAAGCGCGACAGTAGCGCTGTCTAAGGATGTAGCGTCAAAGGACAGCGGTTTACGGTAATGGGCGCTCTGCAGGAAGAACCGTACAATGTTGCCGTCGTAGCGTTTCAGGACATCGCTTAGTATAAAGAAGTTCCCCTGTGACTTAGACATTTTTCCATCATTGACATTGAGAAAAGCACCGTGCACCCAGTAGCGCGCAAAGGGCTCTCCCGAGCATAGCGCCTCACTTTGTGCCAGTTCGTTTTCATGGTGAGGAAACTGGAGGTCCATACCCCCCGCATGGATGTCTATATGCCCCCCGAGTTCAGCACGCACCATGGCCGAGCATTCAATATGCCACCCCGGTCGACCTTTCCCCCACGGGCTGTCCCAAAAGGGCTCGCCGGGCTTAGCACCCTTCCAAAGGGCAAAGTCGGCAGGGTGCCGCTTCGCCTCGCCTGCCTCAACGCGACTCCCCATTACTAAGTCGTCAAGTTTTTGTCCGCTCAATTGGCCGTATGCCGGGAACTTCTGTACATCGTAGAACACGTCACCGCCCCCGACATAGGCGAACCCGCCCGCGATGAGGTCGCCAATAAAGGCAATGATGTCCCCGATATGCGCGGTGACCCGCGGATGCTTGTCCGCAGGCAGAATGCCAAGTGCTTTGGCATCCTCAAAGTAGTTCTTTATCTCCTGTTCCACTAACTCATCGACAGTGATGTTGAGTTCCGCAGCCCGAACGATTATTTTGTCGTCAACGTCAGTAAAATTCTGTACGTACGTCACGTCGTAGCCAAGGAAACTCAGGATGCGCCGAATTGTATCCCCCAAAACAAAGGTTCGGGCGTTCCCGAGGTGAATGCGATTGTACACGGTTGGACCACACAGATACATACTCACCTTCCCCGGTATGCGCGGCACAAAAAGTTCTTTCTCCCGTTTAAGCGTATTGTAAATCTGAAGTTGCACTGCTAGGCCTCCTTAAGTCTGACTGTGGCGGCGGCATAACACACAGCACCTTCTCCTGCCCCCACATAGCCCAATCCTTCATTTGTTGTAGCTTTAATGTTGATTTGATTCGCCTCGAGCCCGAGTGCCCCCGCTATCTTACTGCGCATCTCCTCGCGATACGGCCCGATTTTGGGTGCTTCAAGCAGCAGAGTGACATCAATATGTATGGGCTCCACTTGGCGGGCCTTAAGCAATACCGCTACTCCCCGCAAAAGCTCAATGCTATGCGCATCGCGGTAGCTCTCGTCGCTATCGGGGAACTGCTGCCCAATATCGCCCAATCCCGCTGCCCCAAGCAATGCATCCATGACTGCGTGCGTGACGACATCGGCGTCTGAATGCCCAAGCAGCCCCAAGCTGTAGGGGATCTCCACACCCCCGAGAACCAGCCTCCTGCCCGAAACCAAACGGTGTACATCCATACCCATGCCCACCCGCGTAACACTCGATGTAGAGAAACGCGCTAGGTCACTTGGCGTAGTCAGCTTCACGTTCGCCGGCTCCCCCTCCACTACCACAACATAGTGCCCCGCGCTAAACACCAACGCAGCATCGTCCGTAGCGGTAATTCCTGTAGCCTGCGCTTTCCTGTGCGCCCGCAAGATCAGCTCGCGCCGAAACCCCTGCGGGGTCTGCACTGCCACCAGCTCGTCCCGCGCTAAGACTTTAGTTAAGTGCCCGGCGCCGGCCTCGTAGACGGTGTCGGTCAAGGGAACGCCGGGGAAACAGGCACCACACTCGCGCGTAGCAGCGAGTACGCGGGCAATCAGCGCAGGGGTTACAAACGGCCGAGCCCCGTCGTGGATAAGGACAAATTCTGTAGTTTGTGGCACTGCGGCAAGACCTGCGTAGACCGACTCTTGGCGCGTAGACCCACCCGTGACCAGCGTAACCGGCAATGGGTAGACAAGACCCAGAAAAACCTCTTCACTTCCTGCCGGCACAACAAGGTAGATATCCGGCAAGCCCGCTTGGACAAAAGCCTCTATCGTCCTTTGGATTACCGCCTTGCCGTCGCGATGTAGGGCGAGCTTGTTGCCAAGCGCCCCCATACGCGTACTGCTCCCGGCGGCCGTGATCACTACTGCTGTATCCATAAGGCGCTAACGCAGCTTGGCAAAAATCATGCGCCCGGCCGAAGT
This sequence comes from Bacillota bacterium, assembly GCA_018725535.1. Taxonomy (GTDB): domain Bacteria; phylum Bacillota; class UBA994; order UBA994; family UBA994; genus UBA994. The sequence goes on along the minus strand of QLUS01000014.1, from coordinate 16,567 downwards.
CTGCAGCACCGACGTGACAATAACCGCTATCGTGTCACCGATGTGCTTCCTCCCTTGTTCCACCACAATCATCGTGCCGTCCTCAAGGTAGGCTACTCCCTGCCCGTATTCTTTTCCTTCGCGCATCACTTGGATGCTCATCTCCTCGCCGGGGAGGACAACTGGCTTTAAGGCGTTGGCAAGTTCGTTAATGTTTAGCACACTTACGCCTTGCACCTCGCACACCTTGTTGAGGTTATAGTCATTAGTAATTATCTTGGCCCTAAGATCCTGCGCTAGGCGTACTAATTTGCTGTCTACCTCGCCCTGGTCGTCATAATCCTGGCGGATAATCTCTACCCTTGCTCCACTTTCCTTCTGAATGCTGTTTAAGACATCTAGACCCCTGCGACCGCGGTTGCGGCGTAGCACATCGGCACTGTCGGCAATGTGGCGCAGTTCTTCCAGCACAAATGAGGGCACGAACAGCGTCCCCTCGAGGAACCCAGTGCGAACAATGTCGAGGATTCGCCCATCAATAATCACGCTTGTGTCTAAAACTTTTGGTATGCCGCCATCACCCGACACCGTGGCGCTACGGCGCTGCCCAGGCAAGAGCATCGCGGCAATTTCATCACTCTTGGTGACGGCAATGCGCAAGCCAAGATAGCCTAGTAACACGTACGCCGCAATCTTAAGATACCCTCCCACGAGTGGGACAATGTCTAGCGGGCGGGATAGCAGGGTGGCCACAATCAGGCCCACCGTGAGCCCCACTGCCCCCATAATCATGTCTTGCACAGGGATGCGCTGCACGTAATTCTCGGCGATATCGGCAAGACGCAGGCAGACACCCATCAACCAAGGGGAAATAAAAAAGAAAATGAGTCCTCCGAGTAAAGCCCCCACCACGTTGATGCTAACTGCCAGAAGGCCGGTAAACTCCTGTCCAGATAACTGCCCTGCGAACGGCAAGAGCGCGGATACGAGGCTGTACGCGGACAAAGCCCCGCCTAGGACTATTGCCGCGCGCGCGATCTTCCTCCCCATAGGTAACACTCCCTTTCTAACTTAGTTAAATACAGTACTACAAATATAACACACGATTAAGCCTCAGGAGCAGGCATTGTGTACTAGGTGCTGCGCAGCCTCCTCGCTGACGTTTTCCACTAAAATAAGCTCACTCACCAGAATCTGCCGCGCCGTCTCGAGCATGCGCTTCTCGCCTGTCGATAAGCCCTTGTTCTTTTCGCGCGTGCAAAGTGTGCTGACCACCTCAGCTACCGCTAGGATACACCCAGTGCGCAGCTTTTCTAGGTTGGCGCGGTAGCGGCGATTCCAGTTGCCCTGTTCCTCGACGTGCAGTTGGCGGAGCACAGATAGCACGTGCGGTACCTCACTTGGTGCCACTATCTGCCTAAGCCCCATGTGGTCCACGTTGTTCTGTGGAATGTAAACCTTCATTTCCCCCAGAGGAATGCGCATAACGTAGTAGCTTTGCCTGGCACCCAGTATCTCGCGCACCTCAACCGCTTCAATTACGCCCGCCCCGTGCATGGGGTACACAACCTTATCACCAATACCGAACACCCGCGTCACCCCCTACCCCTAATGCTACCATTGGCTAGGGTAGTAGTCAAGGGACTTTATATTCTATCATATGGCAAAGGCAGGTGTCAATACATAATTTGCCCCCTAAATGGCGGTAGAAATATTATAACAAGGTGGCTTGCTTGGCATCGGCAAGCCACTGTCGTAGTTGACAAGGCTACCGGGGTGTAAGATAATCTAGCCATGACTAGGAATTTCATTGAACACTGAAATTCAGGGATTAGGGGTGACTGTCTTGGGAGAGTTCTGCACAGAGTTTCAGCACACCGTAAGCGAGTATCTAGTGAGGCATCGCAGCATCCTTGACGCCTTGACCAAGTTTCAGGAGTCCTGCGCTAAGGTCAACCGCGCAGTAGCCAAGGCCGCTACGACCTGCGGATGCATCGAAATCAACGTGAGCAAGCAGAAAATGCCGGAGAGCTTGCTTATCCAAGACTTTAAGCGAACTTCAAGCACGCATATCGACGGCGAGCTGTGCGAACACTGCAAGGATGTGGTAGAAGCCGAGCTTGGCAACAATCTCTTCTATCTCGCGGCTATCTGTCAGCTCCTAGGATTCGAGCTCAATGACATTGTCAACAAGGAACGCGAACGAGTCTCTGCGCTGGGATTTTTCAAAATGGGGTAGGCGAAAAGCCTACCCCTTACGTTTTCCTTTGCGCGCAGCGCGCAGCCTGAGGGCCGCAGCCTGCCTGTGCTCGTACTTCACGCGCCAAGCGTGGGGGAGCCTCCGCCACAACATCCCGTGCCATCCTAAGCCCATGAGTGCATAGAGCACGAGCGGGATAAACACAAAGCGCCTGGCAAACCACAGAAAGAGCACCGTCACTGCTACAAAGGCGGCCAACAGCCCAGCGCTGCGGGGCAGACTAACAGTCTTAAAATCCGGGTAAGGCACGCGGCTGACCATCAACAAGGCTAGCACCAAGAACATGAGCGGCACAACGAAGGCTGGCAACACCTGATAATACAGCGTAGCCGTTGCGGCAATGCCGCCGGCGGCAGTGATAGGCAAACCTGTGAAATGTCCAAGTCTAACTATGGGTTGCGAGTTAAAGCGAGCAAGTCTGATTGCACCCGCAAAAACAAAGACTGCTCCGGCAGCGTGAGCAAAATACGAATCTGGCTGTAGAGAAAGCATCAGAGCAACAGGCGCGGCTCCGAAAGTCACTATGTCAGCCAGCGCGTCAAGCTCTTTGCCAAAGCTACTGGTGACATCCAAGAGGCGCGCTAGGCGGCCGTCGACTCCATCGAGAAACATGCCCACGATAACCACAAACGAGGCTAGCCGCCACTCCCCCGTCTGACTTAGGTAAATGGCCAACATGCCGAGGTACAGATTGCCTAAGGTAAAGGCCGAAGGGACATATCTCCTAAACCATTGCGCCACGCCTAATCACCCCTATCACCGTTTCTCCCCCTACAACCCGCGCCCCCCGATTAACCCGCATCTCGGTTTCAGGCGGCATAAAAACCTGCAGGGACGAGCCAAACTTCATTAGGCCGAATTTCTCGCCCCGCTGCAGCTGATCCCCTACCTTAGCCCAGCATACTACCCGCCGAGCCACTATGCCGACAATCTGCACAAGCAGACACTGCGTTTCGCTGTTCTGCACGACTAGGTAATTGCGCTCGTTAACGGACGGAGCGTCGGCCAGATATGCTGGCCTAAACTTACCCTGTCTATGCTCTACTACTTTAACTTGTCCACTAATGGGTGAACGATTGACATGTACGTCTAGGGGGCTTAAGAAGATCGTTACCATCTGTGCGGAACCGCGGAAAAGATAAGGTTCGTGTACAACATCCACCCCTGTGACTCGTCCGTCAGCCGGAGCCAGAAAGTCTATTTCTCCAGCAATTTCAGGCGGATGGTCGCGTTTAGGGTCGCGGAAAAAGTAAAGGAGAAAGCTAAGTCCAAACAGCGGCAAGCTGAGGAGTAGCGGGTGGATAGCAAAGAACACTACCGCCAGGACCGCTACAATGCCTATGTAAGTACGTCCTTCCGCAAGCAGTAGTTTCAAGTGGCACCTCTCCTCTATACTAGTCGGCAAAGCTAAACTTGCTCTAATCTAGGTCTGGTGTCTCAGGTTAAAAACCTGTTCTTCAAGCCTCTCTAGGCCGTTCTTAACCGCCCTAGCGCGCACTTCGCCAATACCTTCGACCTCATCTAATTCTTCCACTGAGGCATGAAGGATGCCTTGGAAATCAGTAAACGCCGCGACTAGATTCTTAATCACTGTTTCCGGCAGACGCTGAATCCTGTGCAGCAAGCGATAGCCCGCCGGAGCGATGGCTTGGTCTAGCGCATTGATGCTGATGCCGTGGCCAAGTATGCGACAGACGTTTATCGGGTCTAGCATATCGTCGAGCGTAATCGCGCCGAGCTGAGTCCTTATCTCTTCTATACTGCGGCTATCCCCGTTCTGTCGGTAGTCCTGTATCAAGAGAATTGTTTCTTCTTCTACGTTACGCGTTAGTTCAGCGAGCTGCAAACCAAGCAGCCGACCCTCTGCGCCCATCTCTACAAGGTGACGCCTGACCTCGCTCGCGCCGCGCATCACGAGCTCAGCGCGATGCACTGCCGACACCACATCAAAGACTGTCACGGTATCCTTAAACTCCTGTACGGACAGCTCAGCCAAGATGCGGTCTAGCGCCTGCTTGTACTTTTCCAGCGTACCAATGGCCTGATGGGCCTTAGACGTCAGCTCGGGGAACTCGCGCAATATGTAGCGAATGGATCCGCGGTAAAGAGTGATTATGGAACGCCGCTGCGAAATGGCGAGCACAATTTCGCCGGTCTGCTTAGCCGTTCGCTCCGCCGTCCGATGCCTGATCCCGGTCTCAGCCGAGGGGATAGTCGCGTCGGGCACCAGTTCGGCATTAGCGTAAAGGATGCGCTTGGCGTCCTTGTTGAGGATAATTGCCCCGTCCATTTTGGCCAGCTCATATAGTGCCGCAGGGGTAAACTCGCAGTCCAAAGCAAACCCGCCGTCTACAATGGCCATCACCTGCGGCGAGTCACCAATGACAATTAGCGCCCCCGTTCGGGCCCTAAGCACATTATCTAGCCCCTCGCGGAGCATGGTGCCGGGTGCAAGTATGCGCAAGGCACTGATTAGCTTGTCGCTATCGGGCATGTTCCCATCCTCCTACAAACCCCATGTGGCGGTAAGCGCTGCCGCTAGTGTTTCCACGGGATGAACCTGTATGCGCGGGAGAGTTAGCGAAACCGCTTCGGCTGCGTTCCGTTTTGGGATGATGATACGCTTAAAGCCTAGTTTGGCCGCTTCCGTTATCCGCCCCTCAATGCGGCCTACACCGCGCACTTCACCCGTCAAGCCTACTTCCCCCACCACAGCCAGTTCGCGGTTAACGCGCGTGTTGCGCAAACTAGAGGCTAGGCTAACGGCGACGGCTAAGTCAGCGGCGGTATCTAGGACGCGTATGCCCCCTACCGCGTTGACATAGCTGTCCTGAAAAGAAACATCAAGTCCTACGCGTCGCTCTAGTACCGCCAAAATCATCGCCACCCGGTTACTCTCCACGCCGGCGGTAGTGCGCCGCGGTGTGCCATAGCCCGTCGGCGCGAGTAGAGCCTGTATTTCGATCAGCATAGGACGCGTGCCCTCAATGATCGGGACGACCACTGAGCCGACTACATCTGCGGGACGCTCTGCAAGCAACAGCTCCGACGGATTGTCAACATCTCTCAGGCCATTGCCGCACATCGAAAAGACGCCCACTTCACTTGTCGCCCCAAAGCGGTTTTTTACCGCTCGCAGCAACCGAAAGCTCATATGTTTATCCCCTTCAAAGTAGAGCACAGCGTCTACCATATGTTCAAGCAGCTTCGGCCCTGCGATAGCGCCATCTTTGGTCACATGCCCGACGAGGACGACGGCTACGCCAGTCTCTTTAGCTACTCTAATCATCCGCGCAGCGGATTCCCGCACCTGCCCGATACTGCCCGTCGCTGACGCGAGCTCTGACACACTCATAGTCTGAATGGAATCCACCACTAAGACTTCGCCCTTTATTGCTTGCACTTGGTCTAGGAGAGCCGCGACATCTGTTTCGGGAGTGGCGTAGAGTTCGCTGCACTCAGCCTGCAGGCGCTCGGCCCGCATCTTAAGTTGCTCCATAGACTCTTCACCTGAAGCATAGACTACGCGGCGACCCGCGGCGGCAATCGCGTTGCCTACTGCCAAAAGCAGCGTCGATTTGCCAATGCCAGGGTCGCCGCCCACCAGCACTACCGACCCCGGCACTAGCCCGCCGCCCAAGACACGGTCTAGCTCGCGCGAGCCCGTCGGAATACGGTTAATGTTCTCCGTCCTGACGTTTACTAGCGGTATGGGCTTTGTGTTCTCACGGCGCGGGTGGTGGCGAGGCGCAGCTTTAGAGACCATCTGCTCCACCATAGAGTTCCACGCGCTGCAGCCTGGGCACTGTCCTCCCCACTTAAGCGTTTCGTGCCCGCAGGCCGTGCAAAAGAAGCGAATTTTGTCGCGCATGGCACCCTCCTTGGGAAAAACATAAGGACGGTCCTTTTGTGTTACGCCTTGGTGAAGGTAAGTACGTCACCGGAGGCGTCAATTTGCACTTGGTCGCCTTCCTTGAACTCACCCGTCAGAACGCGCTCCGACATCTCGTCTTCAATGCGCCTGACAATGGCTCGCCTAAGTGGTCGCGCCCCAAACAGCGGGTCAAAGCCTTCTTTAGCCAATAGCTCTTTCGCAGTGTCAGTTACCGAGATAATTATGCCAGACTCAGCTATGCGCTTGGCGAGTTCCTTTAGCATAATCCCCACAATCTGCACAATGTGCGCTGCATCAAGCTGATGAAACACAATCGTGTCATCGACTCGGTTTAGGAACTCCGGGCGTACGTTGCGCTTTAGTTCTTCTAACACGCGGTCGCGCATGGCCTCGTAGTCGCTACCTGCTTGCCGACCCGTCGTGCCAAAGCCCAGCGATCCTCCTCTGCGGATGGTTTCTGCGCCAACATTTGAAGTCATTATGATGATGGTGTTGCGGAAGTTAACGGTACGGCCGCGTCCATCCGTTAACCTGCCGTCTTCGAGTACCTGCAGTAGCACGTTAAACACCTCGGGGTGCGCCTTCTCCATTTCGTCAAACAGCACCACTCCATAGGGCTTTCGCCTAACTGCCTCCGTAAGCTGCCCGCCCTCATCGTACCCTACATAGCCCGGCGGTGCCCCGACTAGCCGCGATACCGTATGGCGCTCGCCGTACTCCGACATGTCGATGCGTATTACCGCGTTTTCGTCCCCAAAAATAGCCTCGGCTAGGGCCCTGGCCAGCTCTGTCTTCCCTACGCCGGTCGGCCCAAGGAAGAAGAAGGAGCCAATGGGGCGCTTAGGATCCTTAAGTCCTGCCCGCGCGCGGCGAATTGCCCGCGACACCGCGCTCACGGCCTGATCCTGGCCAATAACTCGCCCGTGCAGCAGCTCTTCGAGCTTAAGCAAGCGCAGAGACTCATCTTCTTGCAGTCTGCTGACCGGGATGCCCGTCCACATCGCCACGATGTGAGCCACGTCGTCCGGCGTCACCACAGGTTCGCTCTTCAACCGCTCCTTCTCCCATGCTTGCCGTACGCGCTCTAGCTCTTCCTTAAGTTCCTTCTCCCGGTCGCGCAGTGCGGCAGCTCTTTCGTACTCTTGGTTCTTTGCAGCGGCGCCTTTTTCTTGCTGCAGGCGCGCTAGCTCCTGCTCGGTGTCTTTAAGGTCTGGGGGGGCAGTAAAGCTCCTGAGCCGCACTCGGCTACTGCCCTCGTCGATAAGGTCAATGGCCTTATCGGGCAAAAATCTGTCGGGGATGTAGCGGTCAGACAGCTTAACGGCTGCTGCCAAAGTCTCGTCCGGCAGTTTCACCCTGTGGTGCGCCTCATAGCGGTCCCTAAGGCCCTTAAGAATCTGCAGCGCCTCCTCAGTCGTCGGGGGGTCAACCATCACCGGCTGAAATCGCCGCTCTAGCGCTGCATCCCGTTCGACATGCTTGCGAAACTCGTCTAACGTTGTCGCACCAACGCACTGCAGCTCACCGCGCGCCAGTGCCGGCTTAAGTATGTTGCTCGCGTCAATGGCGCCCTCCGCCCCGCCCGCGCCAATCAGAGTGTGCATTTCGTCCATAAAGAGCACGACATTGCCGGCTTGCTGAATTTCCTGGATTACTTTCTTTAGGCGCTCCTCAAACTCCCCGCGGTACTTCGTGCCTGCGACTAGCGCCGCCATGTCTAGCGCTACAACACGCTTGTTGCGGAGCGTCTCCGGCACTTCCCCTCTAACGATGCGCTGAGCTAACCCCTCGACAATCGCGGTCTTCCCTACACCCGGCTCGCCGATCAGCACCGGGTTATTCTTGGTGCGCCGCGAGAGAATTTGCACCACCCGTTCGGTTTCTTTCTCTCGCCCGATAACGGGGTCAAGGCGACCTTCCACGGCCATGCGGGTGAAATCCCGCCCGTGCTGGTCAAGCGTCGACGTGCCCTTTCCGCCCTCCTGCTTACCGCGCGGCTTGCGACTCTGGGGGGGAGCGCTATGTTCCGCAGGCGATTCAGTTGCTCCTCCCTTAAAAATCTCCGTGAAGCTCTCTGCGCTGACGCCAAGCTTGTGGAGCACCAACGCGGCCACGCCTTCACCTTCGCGCAAGAGCCCCATGAGAATGTGCGGTGCGTCGATAGCGGGCAGTCCTTGTTTGCGCGCCTCATCGAAGGCAATTTCCAGCACCTTCTTCACTCGCGCCGACACACCCTGCAACTCCTCGCCTGTGCCCGGACCGACAATCCCCTCGATTTCCGCCTGTACTCTCTTAATGGTCAGTCCTAGGTTAGCAAGTTCCGCCCCGCTATCGCCCGTGAGTGTCGCAACAACCCCAAGCAGCAGATGCTCTGTTCCGATAAGTGTATGCCCGAGCTTACGCGCGTACTCCTCGGCTGTCGCAATAACCTGTTGGGCACCCGGGGTAAGTGGAAACATCATTTTTAGTCCTCCCTGAAATCTAGAATAAAATCCGTCATCTATTTGACTGGAGTGCATTTTGCAGACGTTCACGCAAAAACTCCGCCCGCTTTACATCGCGCCCAAAGGCGTCTAAGGTCTGGCCGCATTCCGTTTGCAGCACATGGGGTTTGGCTAAAACCATCAGCTCCGTAAGTACATGCTGCGGCAGCTTAATCAGCTCCGCCGACACGCCAAGCCTGATATCCGAGAGAAGGCTCATCGCCTCCTTGCTGTCTAGCACACGCGCGCCGAGCATCAATCCGATCGACCGGTGCACGCGGTCAAGTATGCGCATTCTGTCTTGCGCCAAGACGTTCCGCGTCAGTAAGCGCTCCTGCGTGACTATCTGCTCCACTACGGCCTTGAGATTGCGGATCAATTCCTCCTCAGAAAAGCCAAGCGTCACTTGATTGGATATCTGAAACATATGGCCTGCAGCCTGCGTTCCTTCGCCATAGAGCCCGCGCGCCATCAGCCCAAGCTGACCGATAGTCGCAATTACTTTTTCAATTTGATTCGTCATCGCCAATATCGGCAGGTGCAGCATCACCGAAGCACGCAACCCCGTGCCGACGTTCGTGGGACAAGTCGTGAGATAACCGTATTCCTCGTGAAACGAGAAATTACCTTCTCCGTCTAACCAGTCGTCCACCTGGCTTGCTAAGCGCCAGGCCTCATCAAGTTGGAACCCGGCGAGCAAACACTGTATGCGCACGTGGTCCTCTTCGTTCACCATGATCGCGACCGACTGGTCTTCTGTCAGGGCGACTGCCCCCTCATGCTTGTTGGCTAAGTCCGGGCTGATGAGGTGGCTCTCCACGAGCGCGAGGCGATCTACAGGAGGGAGTTCAGCCATAGGAAAGAGGCGAAACCCCGGAAGTCCTATTTGCTTGCCCGAGGCCCCGATAATCCCGCGAATCCGCGCCACGACTTCTAGAGCTTGTTCAGTCCGCATGGTGCCGGGGAAGGGTAGGCCAGTGAAGTTCCGCGCTAGCCTGACGCGAGTGCTTACCACGCTCGGACTTAAGGGGCCCTCTGATTCTGTCCATTTAGCCCACTTGCTCATACCTCACTGCCCCCTCTCTTCTGTCTCCAAGCGGCGAATGCGATCCCTGAGCTCTGCGGCACGCTCATACTGCTCTTGGCCAACTGCGTCTTTCAGCTCCTGCCGTAGTTGGACAAGCTGCCGCTTGCGGGTGACTTCCTGAGCCCGCAGGCGCGGTACTTTGCCATTGTGCAGCAGAGTTCCGTGAATGCGCTTTAAGAGCGGTCCTAAGTGCTTAGTGAAGGTTTGGTAGCAGCCCGCACACCCTAACCTTCCCCCCTCCGCAAAGCGGCGATAGTCTGCGCCGCACGCTTGGCACGACTCGCCCTTTTGTTTGCTGGGAGCAGCCGCTTGTTCTAGGTTCATGAAACCCGCCAGCAAGCTGCTGATATTAACTCCGCCGGTGAGGTTGAGAAAATCCATTTCTCCGCTTTGTCGTGCGCACTCCTCACACAAATGCTTCTCGGTGGCGTCCCCGTTTACGACCTGCTTGACGTGCACCGTCGCTCGCCTCTCTCTGCACTGCTCACACAGCATATCTTTCACCTCTCGTTAATCATAAGTGTTCCCAACATAGCGCGCAGCAGTCTCGCCCGCATCTCGTCCCGTCCTAGAGCGCTAAGCTCTAACGTCTGCCGATCCACCGCTGCCAATAAGAGTCTTGCTTCACGGTGCGTAACAAGCCCAACACGGCATACAAGCTCTACAAGATGTTCAGCTGTAGTTTGTGACAACGGGAGTCTGCACTTCTCTAGCGCACGCTCCCACAGCTCGCGCCCGTGCGCGGCGATTTCTGTAATGCGGATGTACCCACCCCCGCCTCGCCTCGATTCAACGAGGTAGCCGCGCTCGAGCGCAAACCGAGTAGCCAGACAGTAGTTGATCTGGGATGGCGCACAGGAGAAGCGGGCCGCCAACTCACTGCGCTGGACTTCAATGCTACCCGTACCGCTTTGGGACAATCGCCACAACAGAAATTGCGCTATATCCTCCACAATGCGTGGCATGACTCACCTCCTATTTCCGCATCAATCCACCGCTCATTCGACCTTCCCTGACCTTAATGTTACAATACGCCATATTTCGACTCAAGGGTCACTACAGCCGATTTCGCGGCGTTTTATTAAGCAGACGCCTTCTGGCATCTACTTACGCTTGTTTTCTTACATATCTAACACTAGAAGACTTGGGCCACTACGAATTTCAGGTACTCGGTCTCGGGCGCGGCTAAAAGGATGGGGTGATCCCCTCCTTGCCCGCGCACCGCCACCACCTTTACTTGGCGATGCGCATCCCGCGCCGCCTCGGCTAACACTCCAAGGAACTCCTCACGCGACAAATGATAAGAACAGCTCGAGGTGATGAGGAAGCCCCCACGACGCGTCAGCTTAAGACCGCGTAAGTTTATCTCCTTATAGCCGCGCTTGGCGGCAGGCACAGCATGTTTGTTCTTCGTGAAGGCGGGGGGGTCTAGTATTACTACGTCATAGGCGTGTCCCGCGTCCGACGCTTCCCTGAGAAAGTCGAAGGCGTTACTCTCCACGGCCTTAATGGTTGACGCAAAGCCGTTGTTCGCGGCGTTTTTTAGCGTACCTAGCACAGCCTGCCGAGAAATATCGACGGCCGTGACCTCCTTTGCACCGTACCCTGCGGCATGAACCGCAAACGACCCGGTATGACTAAAGCAGTCTAACACCGCCGCCTCCCCGACAAACGGTGCAATATAGGCACGGTTCTCGCGTTGATCCAGAAAGTAGCCGGTCTTCTGCCCCTGCCACAGGTCCACGGTCATCGAAAAGCCATTCTCCTGGACTGCCACCACCGGATCAAACTCGGCCGTCGCGAACCGCACTTCCAGCGGGAGTCCTTCAAGCTGTCTCACCGGCACATCATGCCTGAGAATCACGCCTGCGAGGCCAAGCATCTCGCGGGTTTCCTCTACGACTACATCCGTCCACCGCTCCATGCCTAAAGCTAGCACCTGCACACTAGCATAACGGTCGTAGATGTCGACCGTCAGCCCGGGCAGCCCGTCAGCTTCGCCGTACACCAGTCGATAACAATTACTGCTACGGCCCACTGTCTGCTTGCGTAAAGACCAAGCGTCTAGAAGCCTCCGCCGGAAGAACTGGGCGTTAACCTCCTCGTCAGTTCGGCTTAAGAGCCGCACGGCAATCTGACTGCGGTCGTTAATATATCCCACGCCAAGAAACGCGCCAGCGTGGTTCACAACGCGGACAATGTCCGCAGGCCCTGCCTCGCCCGCAATTCGCCCAATCTCGCTTTGGAAAATCCACGGATGCCCGGCTTCCACACGCGGTTTGCGGTCGCGCCTTAGATAGACTGTTGGGTACAAAGTGGTTACTCCTCAGATTTCTTGGCGTTAGCCAAAATGATGGGGTCGGCAACGTTGCTTGGCACTTCCTCGTAATGGGAAAACTCCGTAGTAAAGTAGCCTCTCCCCTGTGTCATCGAGCGCAAGTCTGTCGCATACTTAAACGTCTCGCCAAACGGTGCCTGCGCCTTAACGCGCTGCAATCCTCCGTAGGGCTCCATTCCCATGATGCGCCCGCGTTTTTTGTTGAGATCCCCGATAATGTCGCCCATGTAGTCGTCCGGCACTGTGACCTCAATATTGATGATCGGCTCAAGCAGGATAGGCTTACAGGCCAGAAAACCCTTTTTGAAGGCTAAAGAGCCCGCAATCTTAAACGCCATTTCCGACGAATCCACGGGATGCGAAGATCCGTCCACTAGCGTCACGCGCACGTCTACCACAGGGAACCCTGCCAGCGCCCCATCATCTAGGGTTTCGCGAATGCCTTTTTCGACTGCGGGGATGAAATTCCGGGGCACAGAGCCACCAAACACCTTATCCACAAACTCAAACCCCGTGCCTCTAGGCAGGGGCTCCATTTCAATCCAGACATGGCCGAACTGGCCTTTGCCGCCAGATTGCTTCTTGTGCTTGCCTTCTACGCGCGTCGCGCAGCGAATGGTTTCGCGGTAAGGAACACGCGGCGGGGACAGCACGATATCTACGCCAAACTTCTTGGCGATGCGGCTGACGATGACGTCAAGATGCAGGTCACCCATCCCCGAAATTATGGTCTGTCTGGTTTCTAGGTCACGCCGAACAGAGAAAGTAGGGTCCTCTTCTTGCAGGCGCGTCAAAGAACTGCCCATTTTTTCTTCGTCGCCCTTAGCTTTTGGCTCAGCGGCCTGCGAGATGACAGGTGAAGGGAAGGTAATGTGGCTGTATCTGATGGGGTTGTCGCGTTCGCACAAAGTATCGCCCGTACTCGTAGAAGTGAGCTTGGCCACCGCGCCAATGTCCCCCGCCGCTAGTTCGGGGGCGGTCTCTTGCGTCTTGCCGCGCACAACAAATAGTTGCCCTACCCGCTCCTGCGTCTCCTTGCTACTGTTATATACTGTGGTGTCTGACTTAAAGAAGCCCGAGCGCACACGGAAGAGAGAAAGCTTGCCCACAAAGGGGTCAGCCATGGTTTTAAACACAATGGCCGAGAAAGGGGTCGTGCGGGCAGAAGACCGCGCTTCTTCCGCGCCGGACTTGAGGTTTATGCCCGGAGTTGCAGGCAGATCAGCAGGCGAAGGCAGATAGCGCACGCACGCGTCGAGGAAGGCCTTAACGCCAATATTCCTAAGCGCAGAAGCGCAGAATATCGGGGCAAGCTTGCCTGACACAATGCCAAGTTTAACCCCTTTCACTATCTCTTCGTCCGTGAGCTGCTCGCCGTCAAGGTACTTCATTAACAGCTCATCGTCTGTCTCGGCAATAGCTTCAATGAGCGCGCTGCGGTACTCCGCCACTTTGTCCCCTAGCTCCGCCGGAACAGGCTTTTCTTCTACCTTGCGGCCGATGTCGCTGTAATAATAGGCCTTTTGCCTAAGGAGGTCGACGATGCCAGCAAACTTAGCTTCCTGCCCAATGGGTATATGTAACGGGGCAGCAGAAGTGCCAAACGTCTGCCGTATCTCTTCCACCACGCGGTCAAAGTTAGCGTTTTCGCGGTCCATCTTATTGATGAGAAAGGCACGGGCCATGTTTCTTTCCCCGGCGTATCCCCACACCTTCTCTGTTCCGACCTCCACACCCGAAACGGCACAGGCAAAAACGAGGGCTACGTCCGTTGCTTGCAGCGCGCCCTTGACTTCGCCCACGAAATCAAAATAGCCCGGGGTGTCGACAAAATTAACCTTGTTCCCTTGCCACGCGCAAGGCCCAAGTGATGTGGCGATAGAGATAGAGCGCTTTATCTCCTCCGGGTCGTGATCGGACACGGTATTGCCCTCGTCCACGCGCCCCATGCGGTCGATAGCTTGGCTGCTGTAGAGGGCGGCCTCCAAGAACGAAGTCTTACCTGATCCCCCGTGTCCTACAAGGCAGACGTTACGTAGCTCTTCTGTGGCGTATTGCTTCAAACAGAATTCCTCCCTTTGTACTGGAGCGTCAGGCCGTAACCTCCGCGCCTTAGTTGCCGCTGTAATTGGGGGCTTCTTTAGTGATGTTGACGGTATGGGGGTGGCTCTCCTTTAACCCCGCACCGGTGATGCGCACAAACTGCGTGTCGGCCTTAAGTTCAGCTACTGTGCGGCAGCCGCAATAGCCCATGCCAGCCCGTAGGCCACCCACCACTTGGTAAATTGTGTCCGCCAGCGGGCCACGGTAAGGCACACGGCCTTCGATGCCTTCCGGCACGAGCTTATTCGTCTGCTCTTGAAAGTAGCGGTCTCTGCTGCCCTTATCCATAGCCCCAAGGCTCCCCATACCCCGATAGACCTTGTAGGTCCTGCCTTGAAAAATCTCCGTCTCCCCCGGGCTCTCCTCGGTGCCCGCCAAGAGATTCCCGAGCATTACCGTATCAGCTCCGGCGGCTAAAGCTTTAACTACATCGCCCGAGTACTTAATGCCGCCATCGGCAATTATGGGGACACCTTTCGTTGCTGCTGCGGTGCCACAGTCGAGCACCGCCGTAATCTGCGGCACGCCAACGCCAGCCACAACGCGGGTCGTACAAATAGAGCCAGGCCCGATACCGACCTTCACGCCGTCCGCTCCTGCCTCAATTAAGTCAAGCGTAGCCTCGGCCGTAGCTACATTCCCCGCGATTAGCCCCACTTGTGGCCATGCCGATTTCACCTCGCGCACCATTTTCAATACGCCCTCAGAATGCCCGTGCGCCGTGTCAATCACCAAAACGTCGACGCGCGAGGCGATTAAAGCTTCCGCGCGCTCCATATTGCCTATTCCTACGCCCACTGCGGCCGCTACGCGCAGCCGCCCCAAAGAGTCTTTCGTGGCATGTGGATACTGCCTAGTCTTCTCGATATCTTTTATCGTAATAAGACCGCGCAGCTGAAAATTGGCGTCTACTAAAGGCAGCTTCTCAATCTTGTACTTCCGCAAGATTGCTTTCGCCTGCTCAGGTGTGGTCCCTACGGGCGCTGTGACCAAATTCTCTTTGGTCATGGCTGCGTCAATCTTGGCGTCGAGGTCTACTTCAAACCTGATGTCCCGGTTTGTAATGATGCCGACGAGTTTTCCGTTCACCACTATAGGCACACCGGAAATGTGATAGCGCTCCATGAGCCGCAAGGCATCGCGGATCGTGTGTTCCGGCGAAAGATAAATGGGGTCAGTGATCACGCCATACTCGGAACGCTTGACCCGGTCCACCTCAGAGGCCTGCTGTTCAATGCTCATACTCTTATGAATGACGCCTATACCGCCTTCGCGCGCCATAGCAATCGCCATGCGCGCCTCGGTGACGGTATCCATACCTGCGCTGACCACAGGTACATGAAGCTTGATGCCGCGTGTCAGCCATGTCGAAGTATCTGCATCCCGCGGTAGCATATCCGACCTGCGGGGGAGCAACAATACATCATCAAAGGTTAGCCCTTCTTTGGCAAATCTCATTTCAGCGTTCACAACTCTACCCCCTAGCAGTAGTGGTTTGGTGACTTATCTTACCATGCACGTCCTAGAGTGACAAGCGACCCTGCATCAGCGCCGAATTGTTCTAGGTGCCTCGTATTGAACGCCAAAAGTGTCTACCGTTACCTTTTTCATTACCTCGCGTGGCTCAAGGGCTAACCCGTTCTGTGCTTGATCGCTTGGACCATTGACGATGCGGTCTACAACCTCCATGCCGGAGATGACGCGACCAAAGGCAGCATATTGACGGTCAAAGCCTTGACGGTCACGTTCCTCCCGAAAATTCGCGTGCATAATAAAGAACTGTGACCCCGCAGAATCGTAGAGCTGACTGCGTGCCATGGAAATAACGCCGCGCTCGTGTTTAAGCGGGTTCCTAACCCCGTTCGCCGCGAATTCCCCCATAATGGCGTAGCCCGGGCCGCCTGTTCCGTTGCCATCGGGGCAGCCGCCCTGAATCATAAAGCCGGGGATAATCCTGTGGAAGACCAGCCCGTCATAGAACCCATCCCGCACAAGACTGATGAAATTATTGACGGTGTTAGGCGCCGCGTCTGGGTCAAGCTCTATTCTAATCGTTCCCCCGGCCGCCATTTCAATCGTTACCACCGGTTTTGGCCGCTCCGCCTGGCACCCTGTCAACGCGAAGCCTAACAACGAAACGATTAAAATGGACAGTAATACTCTTTGCATTGTTCTTTGTCCTCCTTGTGATGAATTGCCTTGATAATTCATGTCCTACCGTTTATTGTACAGGAAACCTCGGCGCTTTTCACCTTCTGGAGCGAGATTCTGAAGTTAAGCGCGGCTCTGCCCGGCAGGAATACAGCGTGATTACGCGAAAGGTAATATCAGACATGAGAGCGCTATCCGCTGTCCGCTGTCCGCTGTCCGCTGTAAGCCGTACGCACTAGCGACCAACGACGAGAAAGGAGCAGAACCATGC
>QLUS01000139.1 GCA_018725535.1 Bacillota bacterium | reverse complement strand
GCGATAATCCCTACCGTAATTGCTATAAGCCCCACCGCTGACAAGAGCTCGCTAGACGCACCTCTCCTGCACGCAATGAGCCGCTTGACACCAAGAACCGAATGAGTTATGAGACTAAACATTGTTTTTTCCTCCTTGTTTTTAGAGAATTAGGAGCATGCCCCTAAGCGAAAAGATGAAGGGGAGCGAGAAGAGAATTAGTGTCGGCAAGAAGTACCCCAAGAAAATCGGGAAAAAGAGGGTGTTGTTGATTTTCCCTGCGGCTTCAATGCGGGTATTGGTGCGCCCCTCTTCAATTTCCTCCAGCAACTGCTTAAGATAGTGCTGGGTGTCACCCCCGCCCGTTTCACGCCACGTCACAATTAGTGCCACGAATCGCTCAAAATGCTTGCTCAGACTCCTCTCGGCGGCCGCTGTGAGGGCATCGTTAACCGACTTTCCGGCGTCAATGTCCATGTGCACCCCCATAAACAGCCTTCCTACCACCCCCTTAAGATGTTTTGAGATGTACCAAAGCGTATTCTCTACGCCCATCCCCGACTCCATGCCACCAAGAACCATTTCTAGCGCCGTCGGTAGCTCCCCGTCGCGCAAAAAGCTGGCTTTATACAACTCAATCGGGGAACGCCAGCTCGTGTAAAAGAGAATTCCGAGACCACCTAGCAAGAATACCGCAGACAGCGGATTAAAGCCGCCCATCGTTGCCCCAACTACTCCCGTCAGGGAAAAAAGCGCCAAGCCTCCAAGCGCAACGGTGACCAATTCCTCCATGCGGTTTATGCGGAATCCAAACAACACCACGCCGCCCACCGATTTTAGCTCTCGCTCCCATAGGCGAATTAGCGGGCTATCCGCCATCACCCTCCCTATACGCAGACCTCGAATTGCCCTCATTGAGTCATCTCGGCGTCAATCCGCCGCAGCACGTAGAGCGTTGTGACGGCAAACGACACGATACCACCAGTGGCGGCCACCCTCCCAATTGGGGAGGAATAGAACTCCACGAACTCAGGACTTGAAAGTATCGTAGAAACCATCATAAACAGTGCCACCCCCGCCATGCTAACCATGAGGGATTTCGACTGCGCCGCTTGTGCCTCAATCCGTTTCGCCAGCCTGTCCTTCACGACCAACCTCTCGGCGGCGCGCTTGCACATACCTGACAAATTCGCCTTAGTACGTACCGCGAATACAGTTGAATCCACCCACGCAGACACTAGGCTACTTGGAATTTGTTTCATCGTTTCAATCGCCTCCTCCGTGGTTTCATCCCCCTGCATTCCCATTATGACGCGGTCAAGGTAGTGTTTTAGCGGGTGCTCTACGTCTCTTGCGGCGTGCATAAACGAAGGTTGAAAGGCATGCACCATGGTAAGTTGTAGACCAAGCGCGATTAAAAAATCCTTAAACTGAGTCTCCAGTAGCCTCGTTCGGCGGTGAGTCATGGCGTCTAGGAGGTACTTGCCTAGAGCTAGTGCCGCTATCGGCATCAGAGCGGCTAGCAAAACATACCCGTAGTATATGGCAATCGCCGCCAGAGCTGTGGTGCCCAGCGCGAACCACAAAACAAGGTCCTCTGGGTCTCTTGTTTCCCCCACGCCGGAAAGCCTCTCCCCCAAGCGCTTGATGGTTTGGGGGTAGCCAAGTAGGTCACCTAAGAAGTAGGGGTTTTTCTTTTTGGACGACTGCAGCAGCCCGAGCTGAAGCCGCAGTCCCCGCCGCTCTTCAAACTGCGCGGCAACAAGAAAGAGCAACACAAACAAAGAAAGCCCACCTAGTGTGGCGACTAACACGACTCTACCCCCTTCAACACGTATTCCCCGCCCTCGGCATCTGCCACCTCCACAATCTCAGTTAGTGCCCAGCCCGCCCTGTTTCCGTCAATGTCTTCACGGATCTCAAGGAAGACCAGTACATCTACCGCCCGCGCAATAAGGCGGCGCACGACCTTCGCCTCAAGGCCTTGGTGTTCTTGAATCAATATCTCGGTGCGCAGGAGTGCGTCCAAGCAAGAGTTAGCGTGGATTGTGCTCATGGAGCCCCTGTGCCCTGAGTTAAGCACGTGGATAAACTCGTACGCGCTGAGCGGTGTGCGGATTTCCGTTAAAATGATGCGATCTGGGTCGGCGCGTAGGCAATCCCGCAGCAAGCTTGAGTATGTTATTTCCTTGGCCTCACCTGCCGCCGCGCGTGTTTTGAAGTAATACACATAGGGCAACCCAAGCTGAATTTCGCGCGTGTCCTCAAGCACCGCGACCACGTGCTTTGGCTGAATTTCAAAGCCCAGCGCGTTGACAAGCGTAGTTTTCCCTGCGCCCGTTCCCCCCGCCACCATAATATTTTTTCGTCTCTTCACCGCTTCCTTGAGAAACCCCGCCATGCGGTCTAGTCCGTCCACACTAAGAGAAAGATCCTCCAGTGTGTGTTTTAGTCGGTTGTGCTTTCGGATAATCAGAAGTGGTTTTTCGGACTGGGGAGGGATGACCAAGAGCGCCCGCGAGCCATCGTACAGCTCCGCATCCTGCGACGGGGTGCTGATCGTAAGCGCCTTGTTAAGAGGTGCCAGAATACGATCCTGCAGAATTCGCACCGCCTTCTCGTTAGGGAACTGTTCAGGCGCGTCAATCCGCAGGCCTCCTCGCTTGAACATAATTTGCGTTCCCATTACGGTAATGTCCGTGACGTCTAAGTCTTCGAGGTACTTTTCTAGTAGACCCAGCCCCAAGAACCGTGCAGCGTCTTTAGGGGGTGGCGAGTAAGGTGTGCGGGTGGTGTCTTCCATAGAGACTTCCCTCCTTTCCGCGAAGCATTAGCCTTATCTCCGAATAATGATGAACGACCGCGCAGACAGGTGCGGGGCCAGAAGCAACAACGAGCCAAGGTCAGCCTCAAGCACCAGCTGCATTTCTCGTTCACCCACCCGAAGACCCACAACCGTAAACCCCTCTAAAAGCCCAGACCCCTCAAAATGGCCGAATACCGCAACGGCCACCGTGTCCCCAACCGCCGCCCCGGCAGCACCGCCGACCGGCACAGAAACGGTCACAAAGCCTTTCCCCTCCTGCGGTTGCCTCCGTGCGTCGCCTAAAACGGCGAAGGGAATGACATCACCCACCGCCCGCTCAGCGATCACGGTCTTGCCAACCACACTCGCTATATCACTCACCAGCCCCCCAGACATCAATGCAGTGACGGGAATCGCCTCCGTCTTAACCATTTCCGCAGTAACCACGGTGCCCACTGGCATCGCCGTTGCCGCCACCACAATCTGGCGCGTAACCGTTTGCTGCTGCAAAAACATGTACACAGTAATAGCAAAAAGGATAGCGGCAATCGCCGCTATCTTGATAGTCTTTTTCACTTGTAGCCTCCGTTCTTTAGTCGCTTCTGGGCACGCTTTTCACCATGCGAACTGGGAGGCGAATTGGTGAGGTCAGACCACTCGGCGCTTTTGCCTCTACAACAACTCTAACAGTAAAGGCCTCTTTAGCGTCCCGATCCTCATAGTCTATATGGTGCACTCGCCACCCCTTGCGGATGGTTACGGGGTCCAACGCCCTGATGCCGCCATTGGGGGCATCTATAACGGGGGTAACCGTAACATCCACCCTATCCCCGACAAAAAGCTCGGCGGCGTCCTCAGGAGTTGTGGTCAACGGCAAGAAGTAATGGTTTGGTTTAGGTTGCGTTCGTACAGGTGCTGGAGTGACTGCTGTTAGGCTGGATGGGAAAATCACTTCGCCTTTAGCAATATTCTCCCTCACGTACATGCCGCGGTAATTTTCTAGCGACTTTATGGCACCACGTGGTACGGCATCGACAGACCATGTCGTGAATGCGATTAAGTTGTCCCTTAGGCGCATCCCCGGGCTTAGGTTTACCGCCGCGACGACGACTCCGGTATATCTTGTTGCTAGCACATAAATGCCTACACCGGCAGCGGCAAGTAAAGCCAAGATGAGAACAATGACAAAGCCACCTTTAATTATTTTACCCAAAGTGAAACCCCCTTTTTTCTGTTTGCGCCAAGCGCCACCGGCCTTAGATATGACCTCCTTGACGGCAATGCTTCGCCATCCAGACCGCCTTTTGGCGCTCTGGAATGACTGCCTTGTGTCACGATTTTACATGTGCG
>QLUS01000138.1 GCA_018725535.1 Bacillota bacterium | reverse complement strand
AAAACCGGTTGGTACCACCGAAGCTGACTACGTCAAGGAAATCGCTAACCTCGTTGACGCAGGCTTCCGCCTTATCGTAACCCCCGGCTTTAAGTTCGAGACTGCGATTTATCAGGCGCAGAAGCGGCACACGATGCCAAGTTTGTCTTAATTGATGGCCGCCCTCATAAGGGCGACAGGGTTCCCGTTGTTGGGAAAATACCGTCTCTATTTTCTTTGCTGAGCACGAGTCTGGTTTCCTAGCCGGACTGGCAGCCGCTCTGCAATTGCGCGAAGGCGAGTTTGGCTTTATTGGCGGAATGGCTATTCCTCCTGTGCAGAAGTTCAACTGGGGCTTCCAACAGGGCGTGGCCCATGCTAACGCTAACTTCGGCACTAAAGTTTCCTTGAAGCCAGAAAACGTCGTCTACCAAGGGACATTCCATGAAGTTGCCGCAGGGCAGCAACTCGCCGCCGTTATATTTGACAGAGGCGTGCGGGCTATTTTTTGCTGCCGCAGGCGGCGTGGGTATCGGGGTCATCAACGAAGCGAGGGCACGCGCTCTGGCTGGTAAAGAAGCATGGGTCGTCGGCGTTGACGTTGACCAGTTCAATCTTGGTGTATGGGAAGGCAGTAAGTCCGTCATCCTTACCTCGGCCATGAAGCGCATCGACCAAGCTGCGTTTGACATGATCAAGGCAGAGAAGGAAGGCAAGTTCCCCGGCGGGCAAACTTTGGTCTTTAACGCCAAGAATGACGGCATCGGTATTCCAAAGACCAACCCCAACCTCAGCGCAGAAGCGCAGGCCACAGTACAAACTGTCTTTGCCGCGCTGAAGGCAGGTACGCTGACGGTGTCCGCAGAGCGGGGTACTTTGCTGCCTTAGTACGCTCACTGACGCGAGAAGGGCGGGGTAACCCGCCCTTCTTTTGGACCTTGCGACTTAAGGTCCCCTGAGGTAACATTGATGACGGAAATGAATGCCCTCTAAAGGAGTAGATGGTATGGGCGTAGTTGTGCAGATGGAGAACATCCAGAAGGAGTTCCCCGGGATAGTAGCCTGTGACAATATCTCGCTTGAGCTTAGGCAGGGCGAGATACACGCGTTGCTGGGAGAGAACGGTGCCGGTAAGTCCACACTGATGAGCGTGCTGTTTGGCCTTTATCAGCCGGACGGCGGCTCTATTCGCGTGCGCGGCAATGAAGTGCGCATTTCTGACCCTAACGCCGCGAATCGCCTTGGCATTGGCGTGGTGCACCAGCACTTTAAGCTCGTGTCCTGTTTTACGGTAACCGAAAACATTATACTGGGACTAGAACCAACACGCGGCATGTTTGTCGACACTAGGTTCGCGGCAGAGCGGATTAAGGAGTTGTCTGACCGCTATGGGCTCAAGGTCGACCCACATGCCTTAATCTCGGACATTTCGGTAGGCATGCAGCAGCGGGTAGAAATCTTAAAGATGCTCTACCGCAATGCCGATATCCTTATTTTTGACGAACCCACGGCTGTGCTCACACCACAAGAGGTACAAGAACTGACTAAGATCATGTCCAACCTAGCCGCCGAGGGTAAGTCCATCTTTCTTATCACTCATAAGCTGCGGGAAATAAAGGCCATGGCGCAGCGATGCACGGTTATTAGGCGGGGGCAACTGATTGGGACCGTGGATGTAACCGAGACCTCAGAAGAGACGCTAGCCGCGATGATGGTCGGGCGCGCCGTCTCCTTCGGTGTAAACAAGGCACCCGCAAAGCTAGGCGATGCGGTTCTTGAGCTTGACCGCATAGCAGTGCGTGGCCGCGGCGGCGTGGCACGCGTAAAGGACATTTCATTTAGCGTGAGGCGGGGAGAAATACTCGGCCTAGCTGGGGTTGACGGCAATGGGCAAGCGGAACTAGTGGAAGCCTTAGTGGGGCTCCGTCGCGTCGACGGCGGGCGCATCCTGATTAACGGCAAGGATGCCGTCTCGCTTTCTGTGCGTGAGCGCATCGCCGCAGGCCTAGCTTTTATCCCTGATGACCGACACAAATACGGTCTCATCCTAGATTTTTCGCTTGAGGAGAACATGATTCTTAAGTCGTTCCATCGCCAGCCTTTTGCCAAGCAGGGTCTCTTGAACTTCCCTGCCATTAAGCAGCATGCGCAGAAGGTATAGGCGATTTTGACGTGCGTTCCGGCAGAGGGGCTAGTGCCTTAGCCCGCACTCTGTCAGGGGGCAACCAGCAAAAAGCGATCCTTGGGCGAGAAATTGACTCTGACCCCGACCTGCTAGTGGCTGTACAGCCTACGCGTGGTTTAGACGTTGGCACCATTGAGTACGTTCACTGGCGGCTAGTTGAGCAGCGTGACAGCGGGAAAGCGGTGCTACTCGTGTCTTTGGAGCTAGACGAGATTTTTGAGCTCTCTGATCGTATTGCCGTCATCAGCAATGGCGAACTTATGGGAATCGTCAACGCACAAGAAACCGATGAGAATGAGATTGGCTTAATGATGACCGGACTTAGGCGGGGGGTGGCAAAGTGAGACTCAAACTAAGCAAGACCTTCGCCATATCACTTGGCGCCATTGCTCTGGGCCTACTCGCGGGAGCACTATTGATGCTTGTTACCGGCAACAATCCGTTGGAGGGATACTTCCACCTGTTCCGCGGTGGGCTCATGAACATTGAGCGCTTTGGCAACTCCTTAGCCTCGTCCACCACACTGATTTTCACCGGTCTTTCTGTGGCTTTTGCCTTTAAGACCGGGCTATTTAACATTGGGGCTTCCGGGCAGATGTTGATGGGAGGGCTGCTTGCTTCGGCTGTGGGGCTATACGTGCCATGGTCTAGGCCTCTATTGCTCTTGGCAATGTTTTTGGCGGCTTCCGTCGGTGGAGGTGCTTGGGGGGCTCTGCCGGGGTGGCTTAAGGTAAAGTTTAACGTGCATGAAGTCGTGTCTACCATCATGATGAACTGGATCGCGTTTTGGACAGTCTCCTATGTTGTCCCCCGCTACCTGCGCGACATCTTTATGGAGACAGAGTCGAGACGGATTCCTGTCGCGGCATCTTTACGAACAGAATGGCTGACCGACCTATTTCGGGGATCCTACATTAACCTTGGGCTTGTTCTCGCTATTGCCGCTGTGGCAGTTGTTGCCTTCCTGCTGGAGCGGACGGTGCTAGGCTATGAACTAAAGGCAGTAGGACACAACAAACATGCGGCACAAGCTGCGGGTATAGACATAGAGCAGCGCATGGTAGCGTCCATGGCTATTGCCGGGGCCCTCGCCGGGCTTGGAGGCTTCGTGTTTTACGCCGGGTACTCCGTTAATATCCAGATTGGCATTCTCCCGGCTCAAGGGTTTGACGGTATTGCCGTAGCATTGTTGGCATCAAGCTCTCCCTGGGGAGTCTGGGGAGCCGCCACTTTCTTTGGCATCCTGCATACTGGCAAGGGCTTTATGAATGCCATGACCGCAATCCCGCCCACTATTGCCGACACCATTATTGCCACGATTATCTACTTTGCTGCTACCAGCATCCTGATTGAGACTGTTTGGGATAAGTATAGTAAGAGGCGCGAGCAACGTAGCCCACGCCGCAGACGACCGAGTCCACAGCAAGAGGTGAAGTAAAATGTGGGAAACGATTATCCAGATTACGCCACACGCTATCGCCTTTACCATTCCCTTGCTGGTGGTCAGCCTAGGCGGTCTCTATAGCGAACGCAGCGGCGTAGTTAACATTGGGCTAGAGGGCTTTATGATTGTAGGCATGTTCGCGGGGGCATTGACCGTCGCCACCTTTGCTCCTTCCATGCAGGGTACCGCAGTTTGGCTAGGGCTTTTAATGGCTGTATTGGTCGGTGCAGTTTTCGCACTGCTGCATGCCTTTGCCTGCGTCACCCTAAACGCCAATCAAGTGATTAGCGGCACGGCCATTAACATGGTCGCCGGGGCCTTGACCACTTACTTGGCACGCAACATTACAGGCAGCGGCAACATTGTCATTCCCATTGCCTTGCCGCGGCAAAATCTTGCCTATTTGGCCGATATACCAATCATCGGCGAGATGTTCTTTAGACGCGCCTACGCCAGTACCCTGCTTGTACTCGTTATTTTGGCGGTATCGACAGTACTCTTGTACCGGACTCGCTTTGGCTTGCGGCTGCGCGCGTGTGGGGAGAACCC
>QLUS01000137.1 GCA_018725535.1 Bacillota bacterium | reverse complement strand
AGTTATAGGTGCCATGGAGCAATACCGGGATGATGATCGCCGCATAAGGTAGCGGCGTTTTGCTGAGAGAGAACTTGGCGCGTCCGACATAGTACCCCATAAACGCGCCAAACTTCACGGCTCCTCCACTAGGGCAATGACGATGAAGTTCTCGAGCAAGCCGTAGACGAACCCATCGACCGCTACGAAAAGCGAGACCACCCACTGCAGCGTAACCCCAAAGATTACTGCGGGGATCACACTCAGCATGCCAAGCACGAAAACCTTAAACAGCAACAGGCGCGGTTCTTTTTCGTACTTGTCCCGCACGTAGAAGTATGTGAACAAGGCAAACACAGGGGCTAAGGCCAGGGCCAGTAATCGCAACAAGCAAACCTCCACACAACGAAGGACGGCGCCTCGCCGTCTGCTTCGTCTTACCGCTTACTACTTTGCCACGCAAGGTCTAGGTGCAATACTTTCCGTTTCGCCCGCGGCAGAGCGGTGCTACGGCGATCCACTTCAAGGCGAGAACCATCGGTAAAATGGATGCAGAGGCGCAGTACTACCGGCGACAAATCTCTGGATGCGACCTCGCACACTAGGACGGCCTGCACCGTCTTCCCACCGAGTATTGCCGATAGCTCGCGATTGTGCCTGAACTGAAACTGCTGTCCCTTGACTTCATCTGCTTGCTGCAAAATCTGTGCGCTGATTGAGTTCACCTCCCCTGTGGTTAGCGATTTAGTTGGCTGGCGGCGTACGGCTTACAGCGGAAAGCGGAAAGCCTCCAGTATATCTCAAGTGTCTTTGATTTTTGTTTTTTGCTTTTTGTTTCTCCCCAGTCGAGCCTTCTCTACTTATTCGCTTCCGCGCGTGAAAATCCTGCTCCCCTTTTACATTTTGCGTGCGCGTAGGCTTAGAAACAGCGGGATCTCTTTGCGTGCCGCATCTTTGGCCTCTTTGTGCGGACCGGGTTCATCCGTCCTAGAACTAGTCCATTCCTCCATGTGGTCCACGAAAAGACCGGCGTTCCCAAGGGTGTTGATGTAGGCTTGGAGTGGACGGTGAAAGTGCGTG
The DNA here is from genome assembly GCA_018725535.1 of Bacillota bacterium. Lineage (GTDB taxonomy): Bacteria > Bacillota > UBA994 > UBA994 > UBA994 > UBA994. Next base: position 3,155 of record QLUS01000137.1, on the reverse strand, counting down.
GTGACGGGTGGCTTCTTCCCCTGCGCGGTGTAAGAGGGATGCATCTTAATCTCTACATCCAGACTGCTCATGTATTTGCTTACTAGGCGCGATTGCACCCTAGCTTCATAGTGCCAATCCGCATGCTGCGGCACGCAGAAGCAGGGGTGCATAAGTACAACTACTAGCTTGCCGTTTGGCTTTAGCAGGCGGTGACAAGCTTGCCAGACTGCTGAGAGCGGCGTGATGTTCTGAATGGCCAGCACTACGGTTACAGCGTCAAAGGACGCAGGCAACACATTGACGCGGGGGCGACCTGCCTCATCAAGCAGACGTGTAATATCGGCTGCTATGTAACTGATGGGCAGCTTGTCGGTCTGATTGCGTTGGCGCGCTTTGGCGATAAGAGGCTCTGCCGCATCAATGCCTACTACCCGGCAGCCTGCCCGGGCTAAGAAGCGTCCGAGCACGCCCTGCCCGCAACCTAAGTCGAGCACAAGGTACTCCCCCTGCGCTTTACGGTGTTCTAGCATGCGCGCCACACCCGGCATAATGACCTCGCGCTGAAAATCGCTGCCGTCATCCCCCACCATGCGGTCGTACCATTCCGCTACTTCCCCCCAATGGGTGGCTTTGCCGTGCCCGCCACGAGCGGTAGCCTTTGCATCCGCCATTTTGTAAGCCGCCTCAATCCTCTGCGTGCGCGCGGGTAGAGGGGACTTGTCGGTCTTTCTCCGCCACGCTGACTTTTCACCTGCACGTGCAGCAGAAGGAGCTTTTTTTCTGTAGGCTGTCTCTCGCGGCGGAGCCTCCCGCTGACGATTGCTATCGTACTTCTTACGCTCACGTTCGTCAGCGGGCGAGGCCCCGGGCTTCCTGTCCTCCCCGCGCTGGCGAGGTTGCTGTCCCTCCTCGAGCACGCGTGGTGCTTGGCGCTGTCTCCATGGCGGCTTCCTAGGCGGCATAACTTGAGCCTCACTTTCATTGGTTTGAGTCTAGTGTAGCACATTGGCATCAAATCCACACCTTGACTCCCCTACTCCCTAGAAGTATACTCGTGCTATTAAAAATTGAGCATGGCCCTGAAGGGAGTTTGTGTAATGGCAGTTGTAAGTGTAAAGAGTCTCTATCGAGATACGGCGGTGCATCTCAACCAAGCGGTGACGGTCTCTGGTTGGATACGCACCTTGCGCGCCTCGAACACAATTGGGTTTATTGAGCTTAACGACGGTTCGTTCTTTAAGAACGTGCAAGTGGTGTTTGATGCGTCGTGCCCTGACTTCGCCTCGCTAGCTAAGCTCCCCATTGCCACTGCCATTACCGTACGCGGCAAAGTTGTGACCAGTGATGCGGCCAAGCAGCCCTTTGAGATCTTCGCCCACGCCATAAACGTAGAAGCCATGTCGGACAACGACTACCCCCTGCAGAAAAAGAGACACAGCCTTGAGTACCTGCGCGAAATAGCCCATTTGCGCCCGCGCACCAATCTCTTCTCGGCAGTATTTAGGGTGCGCTCGGTGCTGGCGCATGCCATTCACTGTTTCTTTCAAGAGCGAGGCTTTGTCTATGTCCACTCTCCCATTCTTACGGGGAGCGACGCGGAAGGCGCGGGCGAGATGTTTAGAGTCACCACGCTCGACCTCTTAAATGTGCCTAGACACAACGGCAAGGTAGACTTTACGCAAGACTTCTTTGGACGAGAGGCTTACCTTACCGTCAGCGGACAGCTCGAGGCCGAAATATTCGCCCTAGCCTTTAGGAACGTCTATACCTTCGGACCTACATTTCGCTCGGAAAACAGCAACACGTCGCGACACGCGGCGGAATTTTGGATGATTGAGCCCGAGCTAGCCTTCGCCGATTTGCAGGACAACATGACTAACATTGAAGAGCTCATTAAATGCGTTGTTGCCTACGTACTGCGCGAGTGTCCCGAAGAGATGGTCTTCTTTAATGAGTTCTTGGACAAAGGACTGCTAACGCGCTTAGAAAGTGTCGTAGGCTCAGAGTTTGCAGAGATCACCTATACGGAAGCCGTCTCGCTGCTAAAGCAGTCAGGCCAAAAATTCGAGTTTGCGGTGGAATGGGAAAAAGGCCTGCAAACCGAGCATGAAAAGTATCTCAGCGAACAGGTCTTTAAACGGCCCGTGTTTGTCACTCACTATCCGAAGGAGCTTAAGTCCTTTTACATGCGCCAGAATAACGACGGACGTACCGTCGCCGCGACAGACCTATTAGTGCCTGGGATTGGCGAACTAGTCGGGGCTAGTCAACGCGAAGAGCGCTACGACGTACTGCTTAGCCGCATGCAAGAACTTAACATGCCGCTTGCACCGTATTGGTGGTACCTTGAACTGCGCAAGTACGGCGGGGTCAAGCATTCCGGCTACGGTGTGGGGTTTGAGCGTTTAGTTATGTACGTGACCGGAGTGGCGAATATCCGCGATGTGATCGCTTGTCCGCGTACGGTAGGAAACCTCAAGATTTAGAGCGGTTCATCGCCCCAGTCCTGTAGGGGTGCCCACGCAATCGCTGGCAAACCGTGCTTAACTCCAACTGTCCCTACCCTCACCTCTGTCTGTCGCTGCCCTTCTGCCAAGTGATACTCCAGCGTGAGCTTGTTCACCGCACCGAGCGGCCGCAGGAGGACTTGGCTTTCCGGCACAAGGTGAAGTTCTCCCTCGCGGCAATGGTCAAACGTGCCGCGCAGAGTTCGCCCAAAGAACAAATAGAGCTGCCTTAGCTCCTGCCCCTTGACGCGGAGAGTAATGTACTTAAGCTTCAGGTCCGTTAGTTCATCCGGCGCGAGGTTCGCTTCTTCGCTTAACTCCCGCAGCAGCGTAGCGTAGGGGTCGCACTTATCTTGTGTCTCCACGTGCCCGCCAACGGGGGCCCAAGTGTTGGGGGAGAGGGTATGCGTGGGAGAGCGTTTCAGCATCAGCCAATGGTTTTTATGCAGTATGTAGGCAGCGGCAAAAGTACGGATACGCACTCGGATCCTCCTCGAAAGAAAAGAGTCCCTGGCATTCACTGCCAAGGACTCTTTTGCGTTACATCAGCTTGAGCCAGACATCGTACAGGTCTGCCAAGCGGCCTAGGGCCAGCGAGATACGACCGGCGACAACGTTGCCAAACGATACCCCGAAAGTCACCATCATCAGCCAGCGTCCCACGTG
>QLUS01000136.1 GCA_018725535.1 Bacillota bacterium | reverse complement strand
AGCTGGAGAGCTTTTATGTCCCGAACATGGACTTTACGCGCGTGGAGGCACGTCGGGGGCAGATTCTAGCCCAGCTACAGGCTTAAGATTTAACCCCTTTTCTCCGACTTAAAGTGGAGAAAAGGGGTGATTGTTTTCAGGCTGATTGACTGGTCCCTAGCAGTGGTGGCGGTGGTTTTTGTGGCGTTCTTGGTGCTGGTAGGTGTGTACTACACAGGCAGCGCCGAGAGCAGCGAAAGCGCAATCATAAGCGAACTGGCTGCCGCGCGCGAGGAGCTTCCGCCGGAGATACCGAAAATTACTTCGCCTGACACCATCACGCCGGCGCTGGTTTTTGGCTCGCTTGTGTACATAGAGAACGTGCCTCTCTTTTCCCAGCACCCGCGTTGGCCGACCGGGTGCGAAGTCGTTTCGCTTGCCAAACTCGCGGGATTTTACGGCGTACACAAGAGCGTAGATGAGTGGGTAGAGCTTCTGCCGCAAGGGCCCCTCGCTTGGCGAGACGGCCGACTGCATGGACCCGACCCGCGCGAAATGTTTGCGGGGAATCCCTACAGCCGGCAGAGCTTCGGTGTATACCATCAACCGCTGCTGCGCATGTTGGAGCCCTTTTTTGGTGAGCGCGTAATCAACATGACTCAACGTCCTTGGGAGGAATACGAGACCATGGTGCGCGCGGGGAACCCCATCGCTGTGTGGGGTACTATTTCGAACCTTCCCGTGCGGCGCACTGACAGCTGGGTTACGCCGCAGGGTGAGGTCTTTCACTGGAACGGGAATCAGCACGTGATGCTACTTGTCGGGTTTAGTGAAACTAGTGTGCTCGTGAACGACCCTTGGACGGGTACGCTACGCAGGTTTGACAAAAACGCCTTCAAGCAGCGCTGGAAGGCGTTAGGGCGACAAGGCATAGCCATAGGGCCCGAATAGGCAGAGCGATGCCTATTATGTATTGCCCATTGCTTTGGCCAACAACCGCGCGGGGTCGAGCAGAACTAGCATCCGCTCCTTAATCCTCACAACGGCTTTAGTTATAGTGGCTGACCCTGCCAGTGTTGCTGACGCACTATCTAGAGCATAGTTGGGTATGTTTAGTACGTCTTCTACCGCATCCACTTGGAACGCGGCGGACATGCCGCCTTCGGTCAACACTACGGCCTGCTCGTACTCCTCTCCGTCTCCCTGCCCAAGGAGTTTTCTCAGGTTAACCAGTGGGATATTTGAGCCGCGGAAATCAATGACGCCGACCATGTACGCCGGGGCCTCGGGTATAGCCAGTGCCGACGGCTTACGCAGTATTTCCTGTACGGCCAGAGCCTCCAAGGCGTAAGGTACCGCTCCCACAGAGAAGATAACTATTTGCATGGGACACCTCCAAGACTTACGTAATTAACTTTGAGTAGTTCTCTAGACCATACTGTTCTGCTCGTAGAGGTTAACTCCTGCTACCTGAATTTCCTCCACCACGGAAATCCAGGTTATGCGTCGCAGGAGTTTTTATTTTGCCGTCGAACTAAATATTCAACACCTGATTTCATATTGTGATGGAGGGACGACCATGGCCATAGCCAACACCTTTGATAAAGGCCTAAAAATCCTTGAGCTCTTTACGCTTGAGAAACCTCGCCTGACGCTGCGCGACGTTGCCGAACGCTCCGGGCTTACTAAGCCTACGGCTTTGCGCATGCTGAACACGCTCGAGGCTAACGGTTACCTGATGCGCGACAGGAGCAAGGCCTATTGTCTGGGGTTAAGATTCCTCGAACTCGCTAATGCGGTAACTGAACGGCTAGACATTCGCCATGCGGCCTTAGAACACATGGACGAATTGCTGCTTAAGGTAGACCAAGCCGTCAACCTAGTCATTCGTGAGGGTTTGCAAGGAGTGTACATTGAAAAGCGCGAGACTAGCCACCCCGTGCGTGTGTATACTCGCATTGGGCGGCGCGCGCCGCTGTATGCCGGGGCGTGTCCCCGCGCTTTAATTGCCTTTCTGCCGGACAAGGAACTGCAGGAGCTCTTGCCTCAGTTTACTTTTGCGCCGCACACCGCGAGCACTCCCAAAAACATTGAGGATCTCCAAGCGCGGATTAAGCGGGAACGCGCCTTAGGGTACTGCTTCAGCCAGGGCGAGCTCTATGAGGGAACTGCAGCCATTGCCATGCCGGTGCGCGACCACAGCCGCAAGGTCGTAGGGTCAGTAAGCCTTGCCGGGCCAAGTGCAAGCTTCAACGAAGAAAAATTAGACTATATGATTAAGCACTTGTCGCGCTGTGCCGAAGACATTTCGCGAGAAATGGGCTACCAAGTGAGGAAGGGGATTTGAGCTTGGCGCAGAGGATCCAAGTAGACCTTAACTGCGACATGGCCGAGAGCTTTGGTCCCTACACACTTGGACATGATGAGCTAATTATGCCGCATATCACGAGCGCAAATATAGCTTGTGGGTTTCATGCGGGTGACCCCTCGGTTATGCGGAAGACCGTGGCGCTGGCCAAAGCACACGGCGTGCGTGTGGGTGCGCACCCCGGATATCCCGACTTGGCGGGGTTTGGGCGGAGACAAATGGGGCTCACACCCCATGAAATCTATGACGGGCTAGTATACCAAATAGGCGCGCTACTTGGCGTCGCGCGTTCGCAAAACGCAGAGGTTACGCATGTTAAGGTGCACGGTGCCCTCTATAATGCGGCTGCGGTTGACGAGCGCCTAGCCACGGCGATTGCGCGGGCGATAAGGGATGTCGATAGCGCACTTTGGTTAGTAGGTATGTGCGGGTCTGAGATTATCGAGGCGGGGCTCACGGCGGGGCTTCGCGTAGCGCGCGAGGTCTTTGCCGACCGCGCCTATCAGGCGGACGGCACCCTCGTGCCGCGTAACCTCCCGGGAGCGGTGCACACGGATGTAAGTCTTGTAGTCCGGCAAGCGTTAGACATGGTGACCAAAGGTTTTGTTACCGCTGTCAGCGGCGAGCGGATACCCGTATCCGCCGACACTATGTGTACACGGGGACGGGCCGCATGCTCTAGCTTTTGTGAGCACTATGCGTAAAGCGCTTAATGAGGCAGGCGTTGTGTTTAGTTCGCTAGGAGGGCGCTAACTCTATGGTGCGCTTTCTCCTGGCAGGCGAAAGTCACCTCATCGTGGAGTTTAGGCAAGCGATTGACCTCACGGTAAACCGAGCGGTCCATGCGCTAGAGCAGCGACTAAAAACAAAGAGCCTCCCCGGGGTCAAAGAAAGCGTGCCCGCTTACGCTTCGCTCTTGATTGCCTACGACCCATTACTGCTCCCGCTTGAAACTCTAATTGCGCATTGCACCGAGCTGATGCGGATAGACGCCGCTGTAAAGCCGGCAGCGCGCGCGAGAGTGGAGATCCCCGTGCTCTATGGCGGTGAGTGGGGCCCTGACCTCTGCGAAGTAGCTCTCAGTGTAGGACTAACTCCGGGGGAAGTAATCGAGCTGCACGCGCAGGTTACCTACACCGTCTATATGATTGGTTTTATGCCGGGATACCCCTATCTCGGGGGGCTAAACCCACGCTTGTCTTTGCCGCGACTGGTGACGCCGCGCACAAAGGTTCCTGCGGGTTCCGTGGCTATCGCAGAGATGCAGGCCGGAATTTACCCGCTGGAGAGCCCGGGCGGCTGGCATCTTTTAGGTCGTACGCCACTTAGACTATACAGGCCGGACTTTTCGCCACCGGTGCTGCTAAAGCCTTGGCAAAGTGTGCGCTTTAGGCCGGTCACGCTCGATGAGTACACGCATATCCAGGCGCAAGTGGCAGCCGACGAATACGTTCCACTGGCGACGTGCGAGGCGGAAGCATGAAATCACTGCTGGTTCTCGCCGGAGGGCTGCTGACGACAGTACAGGACTGCGGGCGGCAGGGATTGCAAGCGTTTGGCGTGCCCGTGTCTGGTGCCATGGACACCTACTCATTGCAGTGGGCTAATAAACTAGTGGGAAACGACCGCTCCCTCGCCGCGCTGGAGATGACCATGCAGGGCCCCTTCCTGCGTGCAAATGCGCACATGCTGGTAGCTTTAACGGGCGGGAAGTTTGCAGTAACGGTAAATGGGAGACCTGCGCCGCAGTGGGAGGCTATCTGTCTCGCGCCGGGGGACGAAATGGCTTGCGGTGCCGCAGTGCGAGGCGCTCGCGCCTATCTTGCTGTCGCCGGGGGTTTCGGGGTGCCGCTAGTGATGGGGAGCCGCTCTACCTTCTTGCGCGGTCAAATCGGCGGTT
>QLUS01000135.1 GCA_018725535.1 Bacillota bacterium | reverse complement strand
CCATAAGGTTCCCTTCCTCGAGCAGGAGTGTAACTTTATGCTGTTCCTTCGTAAATGTATGCTTGCGCAGCCCTATAGTTACGATAGCGTTCTCCCACACCGTGCCCACAATGACCTTCGCTAGCGGCGGGCAGAACACGTGCGTACTGACCCCAGACTTAGAGCCAAGCTCCTTTACTTTAACGTCGCCTCCTGCCCGCAGCTCGCCGCCGCGAAAAACGCCCTGCACTTCAACTCGGCCACCCGCTTGGATTTTCGAGTTGTAGCAGCCTCCCTGAATCACGATATCTCCCGAGCATGACAGCGTCGAGCCGACCACGTTACGCGCGGAAATAAAGGCCTTATCAGGAGGAGTAAAGACCATAATCTTCTCGCTCAATGCGGCAAAAACTTGCGCTAGCTCCGCGATATGCGCCTCTGTGCGAGAGCCGTGTTCCGTGTCCTTAAGAAACGCGTTAATGGTGTGTAAAAGATCCTCGCCCAAAAGGTGCAGTATGCGCGTGTCTAGCTTAACCATCTCGGTTTGCAGGAGCGAAACACGCGCCCGGAATCCCTCGTCGCGCTGGTCTAAGAGACCGCTAATGAGCTGCGCCGCGTAAAGGCGCTTGCTCTCGGGAATGACTCTCTTAAGCTGCGTAACCGCGCTATACAAACGCCTAGAATCGGCACCAAGCTCGTCGAGCAGCTGTGTCGCCAATCTCATAAATGCTTGCGGCGGTCCGACGAGAAGCTGAGAAGACATGATATTCTCGCGCACCAACACAGAACTTAGAGCCTGCACCAATCCGTGGTCGACCACCCCATCCACGCGGAGCTTTCCACCTGACCACACGGCAAAACCCGGGCACACGTCCCCGCTGACGGATACATCTCCCAAGAACGAAATATTCCCTGTACCTAGGTCAATGTTCCCGCGCACAGCCATGTCCGGCACAATGTGCACCTTGTAGCTGCCCCGGCTTTGCGTAGCTACGGGCCGACCGGACTTCACAGCGACGAGAGTTTCTGCCGCTTGCTGCCAAACTACGCCATCGCCTGCCACTAACTGGACCTCTTTCGGCAGAGGTGGCGGGATGTTTTCTCCCTTGACGCCGCGCCCGGGAGTGCCGTTAACAGCAGGTGTCTTCTTAACCAATACTTGGCCCGGAACAGCACTGGTAAACTCGAAACGCTCCCTGAAGTCAACGCTGTGTTCTGCATCGGTTAGTATGGCGACGCGCGCTTCGGCAGTGAAAAACACGTCTAGCTTAGCGTCTGTACCGGGAAGCGGCGCGACTCCTTCAGCTACCAAGAAGTCGTTTTCTACGAGGGAGTTAGCGGCGCGGACTAAGACCCCAAGTTGTAGCCCAAACACCACCCCTTCGGCGCGCAAGAGCGCCCTGAGCTCCTCTATGCTGACCGCAGGTAAAGGAGTAATGGTCTCATCTACCGCTAGCGTCAAGCGCGTGGAAGGCGGCAAATCCCGCAGACTCCTCGTGATCTTGACACCCGGCACAACTCGCGCTGTAGCTGTCAGGCCATCCCCGCTAACAGTTATAGAGCAGGCGCCCTTTTTTATCTCCCCAAGCGGAGTTATCACCACTGCGTCTTCTGGTTTAATCTCGGCATCAGCAGTGCAGAACCGACCATTGACCAGCAACTGAACCTGAGCGCTCGGCACGAGCACGGGTAAAGGTTCGCCCTCGGCGGGCGGCCAAACAACTAGCTTGCCATTCTGTACCGCAAGTTGACCTGTCAGGCTTCCTTCTTCTATCGACATCCTGTGCCCCTCCCTCGCTCTGTTAATACTTACTTTCGACTCCGGACAGGGTTTTCCTGCATGTGGCTTTCGTCGGCGAGGTAGCCCTTAGCCGCAAGTGCGTGCAGCACACGCTCAATTATCTTCTCGTCTCTCCCCTCGATGGTGTGCAGGTGTAGCCCGCCGGTAAGGACAAGCAGTGGTTCCGCCCCCGCTTGGGTTAACTTCGCGATGAACATGTCTATTTCCGCACGCGATGACAGCCGCAGCGTCCCCGTTATTTCGCCATATACCGGATGCTCGACCGTAACGTCAAGCACAGTACCGCCGTTATCTACTATGGCGTAGAGCTCCGTCTGCAAATCGTCTGCGCTTGCGCTGTGACGCGCGGCGACTGTTTGCCGCACAACTGCCCCGGGTGAAGCAGGCAAAATTACGTACCCTTGGGTCGTGGCGACAATTGGTTCATTGCGGGCGCGCAAAATTGCCACATCACCCACAATCACCTGCCGCGTCACGCCAAAGGTTTCACTAAACTGTGCCCCAGTGATGGGTCTCTTGCTGTCGGACAGCGCCCGTAGAATAGCAGCGCGCCTCTCTTCGTTGGTCACGGCATACACCTCTTAGCCCTACCCTACCCTAGGTGGTTGCTATTTACCTTAACACATAGTATACTGCAGAGAGACAAGTGTATATACACCTGTAAAGAAGGAGGATGTAATAGATATGAAAATCAGTACACGAGAGCTCCTTTACGGTGCACTGCTCACGGCCATATCCCTGCTTATTCCGTTGGCGTTTCGGGGGTGGTTGCAGATTGTGATCCCGCCCTTTAGCGCAACCCTCGGGAGCCACGTAGCTGTAATGCTGGCTATGTTTGTTAGCCCTTTAGTCGCAGCTGCAGTCGGGGTGGGTTCAACTATCGGCTTCTTCGTCACGCTCACTCCGGTGATTGCGGCACGAGCGTCTATTCACATAGTGTTTGGCGTCCTAGGTGCACTCTTGTATCGGCGCGGCGCAAAGCCTTGGCAAGTCTTTGTGATTACCGCTCCCGTCCACGCCTTAGGCGAGGCGTTAGTGGTAATACCTTTTGGCTTCCCCCTATATGCAGCGCTTATAACTGTCGGAGTCGGCACGTTACTCCACCACGTAGTGGACGCGACAATCGCGCTTTCACTCTACTTCAGCCTGCGTAAGGCCGGGCTTTCGCTGAACCCGCCTCACGCCCCGCGGTAACGAAACAAGGGACAGTCCGCTTGTGCACAACCGGTGCCGCAGCGCAGACAAAGTTGCTGCCAGCCCGGCCACTGGCGCACGGCGGCGGCGGACAGCGCCTCTAGGCCCTTCTGCAGCGAGTCTCTCTCGGATGGTGTCATCACCGCGAATAGCGCACTGAATGCATCCATCTGCAGTTTCAGGTAATTCTGCACCTCTGCCCGCCCCTCTGGGGTGAGCAGTGCTATTGTTTGGCGTCGGTCGGTGCCTTGTGCGCGCACAGCTAGCCCTTTGCGCTCAAGCCTGTCCATGACTTTTGTCGTGGCGGGGTTAGAAATAACCAAGCCCTTGGCGAGTGAAGTGAGTGTGCAATCGGGATGCAGGAGAATGTAGCGCAAAGCCAAGAGCTGACTGTTTGTTAGATCAGCCGAGGAACGCGCGAGAGGCTCTGCTACGGCCATGGCGCCAATTTGCATGAAGAGATCCGTGAGATGCTTCAGGATGTCGGTTTGCTCCACAGTACCCACCCGCCTTGCACATAATCGGAAACCATACCCATTGCAGTAATTATACCATCGCTATCCGCTGGGCTGTAAACAAAAAGCAAAAAGCTGCCCTGCTTAACAGGACAGCCATCGGATTATGGTTGCGTCCCCGCAGGGGGAACGCCGGTGATGAACCCGCTGTACACGCGCTGAATATAGACATCGGCGGCGACACGGCGGAAATAGTGGAGCATGTCGATGTTGTGATCAGGCGTGAAGTACAGCAAGAATCCTTCCGTTACGTCTTGGCCCACTTGCTTGGCAAGCCGCAGCATTTGATGGCCACCGGGCTCCGGTTCTTGATGGGAGGGGACGAATTCACGGTCACGCAAAGCCTGCCTGAGTTGCGCGAAAGCTTCGGTCATAGGCATGTACGTATCGGGCACGGTATCCGGTGTAAACTCAGTAGCCACAGTGGTCGTCATGTCAGTTAGCGTTATCTTCGCTCCTTCTTCTTTGGCGCGCATTTGGGTCGTTACATTCTGTTCGTTAACGTAGCTGTACATCACTTCTAGGCGGGGCTTGTTTTCAAGAATACGCAAGGCACGACTGATCATATGACGATGAACGCGTGGGCTTCCGTCGGCGTAAGACTGCGCGGTGATTATCGGGAAGAAATATGACCATACGACAATGCTGATAAAGAGCACCAGCACCAGCCCGGCAATAATCATGTCCCACGGTAATGAAGATTTTTCTTTCCGCAGGCGACGCCTACGCTCCTGTCTGCCCATACACCCAGCTCCTCATAAATAGTAT
>QLUS01000134.1 GCA_018725535.1 Bacillota bacterium | reverse complement strand
ACGCGGGAGTTCCACAGCGGCATTGACATTGGGGCGCCGAGCGGCCGGAACATCGTGGCCTCTGACAGCGGGATTGTTCTGTGGGCTGATTGGCTGGGGGGTTACGGCAGAACGGTAATCATTAGCCACGGGGCTTTTTCCTCGCTTTACGCGCATACCAGCACTTTGCTGGTGGAGGAGGGGGATAGAGTCACCAAGGGACAGGTTATCGCGCGCATTGGGAGCACCGGGCACAGCACCGGTCCACACCTGCACTTTGAGGTGCGCAACCAAGCTGGGACGCGGCTTAACCCGAGCGACCACGTGCGGCCATAGGGGTTTCGTGTGGTCTGCCTCCCCGGAGTGTATAATAGGCTAGACGGGAGGTGTCGCCTTTGTTGCCGCTCGATGCTTTGGGTTTGGCTTATTTACGCGCTTTGCCGCAGTTTTTAGTTACACCGCTCTTCTACGTGGTCATTGCACTGATTGTCTCGCAGTACATGCGGAGTACTTCGCTTGAGCGCAAGCTGTGGGGACGACCGCGGCTGCCAGTATGGAAGCTGCTCGTGTTGTCTTTGGCGTACGGCGTCGTGGGTGGGTTACTTGGCAGTCTGCTTTTACTGGGAGTGGGGGTAGCGCTGGCGGGTGGTTGGATGTTATACGTATGGATGGTGGCGTTGGCCCTAGCTTTTGTCTCGCCGAGGTTGATGTGTTTTGCCTATGCTGGAGGGATTGTGGCCATCAGTTCACTGGTCCTAGGGTGGCCAGCGCTGGATATTCCTGCGTTGCTTGCCTTAGTAGCGCTTTTGCACGCAGTTGAGAGCGTGTTAATGTACCTTAGCGGGCATATTGGCGCCGTGCCTGTGAGTGTTAAAAACGCATTAGGGGAGATAGTGGGCGGATTTAGCCTGCAAAAATTCTGGCCTGTTCCCCTCTTGGCACTTGCCGTCATCCCCGGCCAAGTGCCGCCGGGGATAGAGACTATCCCTATGCCGGAGTGGTGGCCGCTTATATTACCTGCAAATATCGGAACGGCGTACAGCTTGTGGATGATTCCGGTTGTGGCGGGGCTTGGCTATGGGGAATTGGCAATCACAACAACTCCTAGACAGCGCGCCCGCCAGTCGGCGGGTAAGCTTGCTTTCTTTAGCTTGATCCTATTCTTGCTGGCATGGGCATCAACGCGCATAGACGCGTTTCTTTATGTCGGCGCGATTTTTGCGCCGCTTGGCCACGAGTTGTTGGTCTGGACGACCAATCGGCGGGAGATGCAAGGGAAGCCCCTGCACGGGGACACTGCAGCGGGGCTGCAAATGCTTGATGTCTTGCCTAGCTCGCCTGCCGCACGCGCCGGGTTTAGCCAAGGCGACGTTGTGCTTGTTGCAGACGGCACATCCATAGTCACTCCTGGGCAACTCGACTTGGTGCTTAGGGCGAGCGACCGCATGGTGCGGGTCGAAACCACGCGCGGGACGCGCTATTTGCCCGCCGGAATCGGGTTTAAGGAAACCGGGCTTATCCCCGTGCCTACTGCCGAGACACAAATGTATCTGGAGTCCCGCTTCGCGAGCCCCTTAGACTATCTGGCCCGGCTGTGGAGTAGATGAGTGATGTTTAAGCTGCAATCGGAGTTTCGCCCCACTGGCGATCAACCCGAGGCCATTGCTGCTCTCAGCACTAGCATTGCGGCGGGTGCTCGCGAGCAGACTTTGCTCGGTGTAACCGGCTCCGGCAAAACATTTACCGTCGCTAACGTGATAGCAGAGGTAAAGAAACCCACACTGGTGCTGGCCCACAACAAAACCCTAGCTGCTCAGCTGTGCGGGGAATTTAGGCAGTTTTTCCCCGAAAACGCGGTAGAGTATTTTGTGAGCTACTACGACTACTACCAGCCGGAAGCGTATATTCCCCGTACCGATACGTACATAGAGAAGGATGCCCAAATCAACGCAGAGATAGACAAGCTGCGCCACTCCGCTACGACCGCGCTGCTTGAGAGGCAGGATGTCATTATTGTGGCCAGTGTTTCCTGCATCTATGGTCTTGGCAACCCGCAGGAATACGCGGAGAACTCACTGTCGCTACGGGTGGGGATGCTTCGCGAGCGCGATGAGGTACTGCGCCGCCTAGTACAGATGCAGTACAACAGAAACGACATCGCCTTTGAGAGAGGCACATTTCGCGTGCGGGGCGACAGCTTAGAGATTATTCCGGTGAGTGAATCTGACCAAGCGCTGCGCATCGAGTTTTTCGGGAACGAAATAGAACGCATCACGGAAATAGATACGCTGACGGGAGAAGTCAAGGGCAGGCGGCATCACGCCGCCATCTTTCCCGCCTCCCACTTTGTGACGGGCCGGGACAAACTACACGCGGCGATTCTACGCATTGAAGCCGAGCTGACGGAGCGGCTGGCGGAGCTGCGCGCGCGGGACAAGCTGTTGGAAGCACACCGTCTTGAGCAGCGCTGCCGCTATGACCTCGAGATGATGCGGGAAGTGGGTTTCTGCTCGGGGATAGAGAACTATTCGCGTCACCTTGAGGGGAGGGAGGCAGGTACGTCGCCCTTCACCCTGTTGGATTATTTCCCGAAAGACTTTTTGCTCGTTGTGGACGAGTCCCACGTCACCATTCCCCAAGTGCGCGGCATGTACGCAGGCGATCGTTCCCGCAAGGAGACGTTAGTCGAACATGGCTTCCGTTTGCCTTCGGCCTTAGATAACCGCCCCCTAACTTTTGCCGAGTTTACTGAGCGCGTGCCGCAACTCCTCTATGTTTCAGCCACACCTGCCCCCTATGAACTGGCGCGCAGTGCGCGCGTGGTGGAGCAAGTTATTCGCCCCACGGGGCTCCTTGACCCCGAGATTGAAGTGAGAGCGACGCGCGGGCAGATAGATGACCTCTATGGCGAGATTAGGGAGCGTGTGGCGGCGCATGACCGCGTACTAGTCACCACGCTGACTAAGCGCATGGCGGAGGATCTTACGGACTATTTCAAAGAAATGGGCATTAAAGTGCGCTACTTGCACTCGGATATTGAAACGCTCGAACGCATGGCTATCCTCCGCGACCTGCGCTTAGGTGAGTTTGACGTCTTGGTCGGAATAAACCTCCTGCGCGAAGGGCTTGACTTGCCTGAGGTTTCGCTCGTCGCCATCTTGGACGCCGACAAAGAAGGGTTTCTGCGCTCAACTTCTTCGCTGATCCAGACCGTTGGGAGGGCGGCGCGCAATGAGCGCGGCAAAGTCTTGATGTATGCCGACCGGATCACGGACTCGATGCACCGCGCGATTGACGAAACAAATCGCAGGCGCGAGAAACAGGCGGCCTATAACACAACACACGGCATCATCCCCCACACCGTTAAGAAACGAGTGCACGACATTATTGAGGCGACTGTCGGGGCCGCGCCGGATGTGTCGGCGAAGCTTACCGCTGGGAACCTGGGGACCATGACGAGTAAAGAACGAGGCGCAGTCATCAGCAGACTCGAACGCGAAATGAAGCAGGCGGCTAAAGAACTTAATTTCGAGTATGCGGCCATGCTGCGCGACGTGCTGATTGAGCTTAAAGCTGGTCAGGACAGGTCAGCGCGTTAAACGCGCTTGTTTATGCGATTAATCTGCCAATTATTACGTTAGGTCTCGTATCGTGACGCGCAAACAGAGGCACGGCTTGGCAGCGCTGAGCATGGACGAGGCCGATGCGAGATAAGCGCCTAAAACCGCGTGCCGCAGGCTTAAGCGAGAAAAGGCTGGGTTTTACCTTAGTAGAGGTAAGTGATAAACTCCTGTTTAGGTTGCTGGTGGCCTTGGACTTACCAGCAGCAAAAGGAGTATCAGATACCTATGTGCGTGTGCAAAGAAGCGCTGAGCTCTGCTGCCGCAGAGCGAGAGCTAAAGTTCCTCCGCCCCGACAAACCGCGCCTAGTATTAGGCAACGGGCGTTCCCTGTTGTTTCAGGTCGTATTTGTCACCGAAAACGGCGGTGGGAGAGAAGTCACCTTGTGTTGCGACTGTTGTCAATCCAAGTGGGTAGCTAAAATTAACGGCCGCTATGAGGTCGCAGCTCTTAAATAAGCGCAAAACCAAACAGCCGCAGAGGCGGCTGTTTTTGCTTGGACAAAGGGGACGGAACACGGCAAACCCTTTGCTGCCGTCGCTGATGTTTTTTGAGCAACTCCATGAAAAGCTCTTTGCCTGCGTCTTCCCGGAACAAGAGCTCGCGCTTTGCGCCACGACACGCGATTGGCGCCACGTGCCATCACAGGGTAGTAGCCTGTGCCGCTCTCGCGGCGGGCTAATCCCGGCATAGAAAC
>QLUS01000133.1 GCA_018725535.1 Bacillota bacterium | reverse complement strand
CCCGGTTCACGCTCTCACTCCCCCCGTTAGCACTCCATCATGATTATCACCACGATGGGGCCAAGTTTATACGGGAGAGAGATAAATAACCATGACTGTGCCCATAGGGCGTCCCTACTCCATTTTCCTGAATTCTCGCCGTAGTCTGCCGAGAATACGCTTTTCTAGCCGTGAAATGTAGGACTGCGATATGCCTAGAAGGTCGGCTACTTCTTTCTGAGTACGGTCGCGGCCATCTGCCAGACCAAACCGGAGCTGCATGATCTGACGCTCGCGGCTCTCTAGTTTGCTCAAGGCGCTTCCAAGCAGCGCCCTGTCCACTTCCGCCTCAATAGCGCGATGCACTTCACTGCCCTCAACGGGGATTACATCAGACAGCAAGAGCTCGTTGCCATCCCAATCTACGTTCAGAGGATCTCATTCTCGATACAGCGCGAAGCATAAGTGGCCAGCTTAATGTTACGGCTAGGATTGAAAGTGTTGACAGCTTTAATCAGGCCGATGGAACCAATGGAGACTAGATCTTCTATTAGTACGCCAGTATTTTCGAATTCCGGGCAATGTAAACTACCAGCCGCAGATTGCGTTCGATTAAAATAGTCTTAACGGCGTGGTCCCCCTGCCGCAGCCTTTCCACTAGGAAGTGCTCTTCATCTTCGCTCAGTGGTGGCGGCAAGGCCTCGCTGCTGCCAATGAAATAGATGTACTTAGGAGCGATTTGCACCCCAAGGTACGACAAGACATGTATGACAAAGAGCCGCCACCTGAGCCTCCATAGCGAAAGCAGCTTCACACTCAGCCTCCCAATTTAAGATAGCGGCCACAAAGCCTGTGGCAGCAATGCTCCTTTGCCTGCTAGCCGAACCTCCCCGACGGCAAAAGCGACAACTGCCTCAATGGCATGCCATACGCCCCTAGACTCAACCTCACAGATCTCCGGTCTCACGGTAAACATCAGCCCGCTAGCGGCTACAGTCTTGTAGGGAATAAGCGTAACTCTGCCATTACACTGTCAGGCAATCGAGCCATGTGCTCCCCATCCCCTTCTTGCCAACGCTCTATGGCCTCGCGCAGCATGGGAGGGAGGTGTTCGACTACCAGAGCTGTGTCCACTACTACTACAGGCCGATACGAAAACGGTTCAACTAACGTATGCCAGTGTCCAGCACAGCATCTAGCTCAACTGTGGCCCCTCCCAAGCGAAAGCGAAATCGTCCCGCCGCATCTATGGCCCTAAGGCATGCCGACAAAGAACTCCACATGCGTCTAAGCGGGAGGCTCACCAGTAAAGGACTGGCTACCACTAAATACCATGTGACATATGGATATGGTGTGCTCGCCCCGCTGGTGGTAGACAGTGCTACCGCATAGGTCACCCCCGCGCTGAAGGCGGAAAGGGCCATAAGGGCTACTGTTTGTTTGATTAGGGCCGCCACCGTGGTGGGGCGAAAGCACCCCACGACCATAACCGCAGCTACAACCCCTTTCAGAATGAGCTCCCGCGCTAAGGTGAGCGGCAGGAAAAGCCACGTGAAGGCAAAGGCTTCCCCTAAGGCGGCTGCGCCACACAACACCCATGGACTCACGGTCCTCCGCACTATAATCGCGGTAGCCCACAGTAGCCACCAGTTCATACTGAAGTTTAGCAAGAAAACTAAGTCGAAATAGACTACGATAAGAACACCCCCTTCGAGCAGAAGTATACTGCCGAGGGGGTGTTGGAATATGTCGTTTGGCGCTAATTCTATTACTTATCTAACAGGCGCTTTTTGCGCATGAAGGTGGGGATGTCCAACTGCTCGTCATCGTAAGGACTAATGGTAATCCCGTCAAAGAAGCGGTCACGGGATTTCCGCCCGTCAAAACCAGTGGCGATGACCGTAACGCGCACTTCCTCACCTAGCTTATCGTCAATCACCGCGCTTAGGATGATGTTGGCATCCGGGTCCACCGCAGTAGAGACCATCCCGGCAGCCTCTTTAATCTCATGCAGGCCCATTGACGGGCCGCCCGTGAAACTCAGCAGCAGTCCCCTCGCCCCATCAATGGTTGTCTCGAGCAAGGGACTAGACATGGCTTGCTTGGCAGCCGCCATAGCCCGTCCTTCGCCTGAACCAACACCTATGCCCATTAGAGCCGAACCCGCACTCGACATTACTGTCTTTACATCGGCAAAATCAACGTTAATCAGGCCGGGGATCATAATGACATCAGAGATACCTTGTACGCCTTGCCTAAGTATATCGTCGGCAATACGGAATGCCTCCGACAAGGTGGCCTTCTTATCCACGACTTGGAGCAAGCGATCATTAGGAATAATAATGATTGCGTCTACCTTTTCTTTAAGTGCCGCGATACCACGCTCTGCCTGTGCGAGGCGTTTTCGCCCCTCAATCGAGAATGGTTTGGTGACTACGCCTACCGTAAGCGCGCCCATTTCCCGAGCGATCTCAGCTACAATCGGGGCTGCTCCAGTGCCCGTCCCGCCGCCCATCCCCGCAGTGACAAAGACCATGTCAGCTCCCTTAATAGCCTTAACAATCAAGTCGCGGCTTTCCTCTGCCGCCTTCACGCCTATGTCTGGGTTAGACCCCGCACCTAGTCCCCGCGTTAGCTTCTCCCCAATTTGCACTTTGTGGGTCGCTTTGGAGGACGCCAGTGCTTGGGCATCGGTGTTAATGGCGATAAACTCCGCTCCCTTAAGTCCGGCTTCAATCATGCGGCTGACGCCGTTGTTGCCACCCCCGCCGACCCCTATAACTTTAATCCTAGCGTATGGACTAAACTCTAGATCCCATTCAGCCATCTCGATCCCTCCCCCAAACTACTCCCAAAAACCATGCCAAATACCCTTGACTCTCGCCCACACGCCTTTGGCCATCCTCCCAGACGGCGTCCGTTGCGCCGGTCTTAACTGTGCGACAATATGTACAGCTATCGCAAAAGCTGTGTTATATCCAGGGTCATCAACGGAATCGTATATTTCTAACTTCACCCGCGCGACTCCGCTAAGGTAACGTTCTGCCAAGCGTGCTAGGGCCTTAGTCTTCAGGGTGCCGCCCGTAAGCACAATGCCCGCAGGAGGAGCTTCCCTCCCGCTCATGCTTGCACCCTGTTGACGAATCAGCTTAAGGAGTTCTTCGAGCCGTGGCTCGAGCACGTCAAGAATGGTTCGCGGCTGCACCCGACGAGATTCAACATGCCCAAACGTCTGCAAATCGTACGTCTTGTCCTCAGGCATGGCAAACCAGTCTACTTCGGTCTTAACTTTTTCGGCCGTAGGCAGGCTAATCTTTAGACCCACGGCAAGGTCGTTTGAAACGCTACCCCCTCCAATAGGCACTACGGAGATCGCCTTGAGAACTCCTTCCTCAAAATATGACATCTCCGTCACGCCCGCCCCAATATCTACCAACTGCACTCCTAGGTCACGCTCTTTGGGGCTAAGTACCAGCTCACCTAACGCCAGTGGTTTCAGCACAAAGGAAGCAGTAGAATATCCAGCTCGTTCTACGGTGCGGCGTAAAGTCGATAGGGCTGTGAGGTTCCCCACCACCAGTGAGGCATCTAACTCTAGCCTCATTCCCACCCTGCGTGAGGGGTCCTTCAGCCCGCCGTAACCGTCAACTATGTACTGTCTCGGAACAATATCTACAATTTCGCGGTTAGGGGGGAGACTAACCACTTTAGCAGCTTGTATCACCCTCACTATGTCTTCGTCACTGACTTCATACTTGTCACTCTGCACCGTGACGACTCCGCGTGTAGGTTGTAAAGTGGCATGTAGTGGTGACAGCGCCACATAGACTGCACCGACTCTTACTCCCGCCATACCTTCGGCAGATGAAACCGTTTCTTGCACGGTGCGGGCACAAGCGTCTACATCAATAATCAGGCCCTTGCGCAGACCCTGACTGGGGCGCTGGCACACTCCGACCACACGCAGCTCACCCCGGCTGTTAACCTCGGCTAGGATGCAGCGCGTAGTAGCTGTGCCAATATCTAGGCTAGCTATCACGTCTCGTGGCATAAATCAATCCCTCCCGCTGCTTACCGCTTCGACAGAACGCAGCGATTCCTTTTAGGCGCCTTAGTTTATTTGATGCGCAGCAAGATAAGTCTGCGTATGAGAGCAAGATTTTGGAATATCCTCACCCCAAAGGCCACTAATGCGGCCAAATAGAGGTTAATGCCGATACGATCGCCGACAAAGGCCAGCAGTGCAGCCAAGAGAGTATTACTGAGCAGGCCGGTATATAAAGATATTGTCCTCAAAGTGCTTCTCGAGCGCCGCGCGCAGCCCCCCAAGCAGAGAGTCAAAGGCAGCCAAGAGT
>QLUS01000132.1 GCA_018725535.1 Bacillota bacterium | reverse complement strand
CGCTAGGGTTTGCTGAGCCCAAGGCCGCAGTGCGTCCGCCCTATTCCGCCCGTGACCTTGTCAAACTCTATGTCTACGGTGAGGAAAACGGCATTACTTCGTCGCGCAAACTCGAAGCGGAAACGAAGCGCAATTTGGAAGTGATGTGGCTGCTAAGGGGGCTGCACCCTGACCATAAGACCATCGCCGAGTTTCGGCGCAAGCACCCTGAACCACTGCGACGGGCAATAAAAGCGGCGGCACTTTTTTGGTGCGCTAGCATGCGCCATAGGCCGAGTGTTGTTGTTGATGCGCATGGAACTCAGTACGGAGGTGAAGCACAGTGACAAAAGCGCTTAATTTTTCTGCTCGCCCTGTAACCGCCTTTGTCGTCCTGGTTCTTTTCCTAGCGGTGTATTTGCCCATGGGCATACTGCAGTATGCAAGAGCCTATGTAGCTTTTGCCAATCACCGCCATAGCCGAATCCCATTCGAAATAATGACAAGCTTTGGCGATCGGCCTAGTGTCACCACCCGCATGCGCTTAGGGTGGTACTGGCCACCTTGGCGCCTGCACAGCGGTCATCTTTGGGCTAACACGAGCGAGCTAGTCGCAGTCAGTGAACATAGGGCGACCAGTGTGCGATGGTCAGCGATTTGGGGGGCGACAGCAGAAGCCAAGCTGGTCGATCCGAACTTCACTTTTATCGCTGACATTATGAATTGGCAGACCGGGCAACCGGTGTCAGGCTTGACCGAGCTTACGCTCATCGGCACTGCCGCCAGCGAATCCGTTCACTCCCTCGAAGAAAGGTGGGACCCGCTACAGCAACGCATGGTTGACGCCTATGTTTTGCTAGGGAGCACATATTGGCAGGTGTACAACCAAGGGCCAATTTGGTATGTCTTTAGTGCCCATACCAGCCTCCAAGCTGATCTGCGATTTGATGACGAGCTGGCAGAGTTGCTCACTCCGGAGAGGCGGGGCAACCGTGGCCATGGTTCGGTGCCGCGCGGTACTTTCCCCAGTCTTTCTCCCCCAGAGAGTGAGCCCGCTGTGGTGACCGCCCTAGATGGCTTGGCAGAACGCGCACGGCAAATAGTGCCTGGCAATCAGCCACGCGAGGTGCTCTTGGCTTGGGTACAAGCAATCGATTATCGCGATGCCGGCATATTTCGGTTAAGCGATAGCGCCTTCTTGCCCTTCATCATCTGGAGCACCGTGCTGTATTACCCCAGTCTCCCGATTCGCTATCTGCTATTTGCCCCCTTAGTCGTCGCCCCACACTGGCTCGTAATTCCGCTTGTGCTCGTGTATCCAGTGCTCTTGCTAGTCTTAGTGGGGTGGTTAACCCTGCGCCAATTCACTCCCCGTCTTTGGTTATGGTGGAAGTGGCTATTCTGGAGCAATTTCTTGGTGTGGTTTATGTGTAGCTAGGGTAGGAGACATGCTGACACCAATGCCAGCAAAATTACAAGATTTAACCGAAACGTTGCTTTACATTTACGACCTCTTAATAGCACCGTGATACTCTGACGTCGTGCCAACGAAAACGAAAGAGGAGTGACTGAGATGCTAAGAAAAGCAATGGTTTGTTTTGTCGCAATAACCATGATATCAACGATTTTCCTAGGGTTGCCCGCAACACAAGCCAGTTCCCCCATCCGCATAACAATTAACGGCATTCCCCTGACGTCGGACGCAGCGCCTGTCATTCAAAACGGCCGCACTTTGGTGCCGATGCGCGCCATTTTCGAGGCACTAGGCGCACAAGTACACTGGGATGACGCAACTCACACCATCCGTGCATACCGCCGCGAGGACGCGATTGTCCTGCAGCTTGGCAGCCGCACGGCATGGGTAAATGGGCCTTCACGCCAGTTAGACGTTGCACCGATAGCCATCGGTGGCCGCACTATGGTGCCGCTCCGCTTTGCAGCTGAAGCCCTTGGCGCACAAGTCGCCTGGGTTGACGCCACGCGCACCGTTACCGTGAAACACACCCCCTACACACCAAAGCCCATTGGCGGCACCATTACTTTTGGCGCTTTAAGCGAGCCGATCATTCTTAACCCTATCCTAAGCATCGACACCGCCTCCGCAGATATCCACGGGTGGATTAGCTTTGGACTGGTTCGTGCGGGGGCTGATCTGCTACCGCGCAACAGCATTGCCGACCGCTGGGTATGGGACCAAGCTAGCCTCACATGGACCTTCTGGTTAAGGCCGAACGTCAGGTGGAGCGACGGTCGTCCGCTAACGGCACGCGATGTTAAGTTCACTATCGACACCATCCTCCACCCTGATTACGACGGCCCGCGCCGCATAAATGTTGCACACGTAGCCGAAGTTGCCACAGACGGAGATCACATTGTGCGGTTCAGGCTGCGACAAGTAGATGCCCCCTTCCTCTCTAACCTTTGGCTTGGAATACTCCCTCATCATGTCCTCGGCAACGTACCGGTTCGCGAACACCGCGCGCACACCTTTAGCCGCCAGCCGATTGGTGCCGGGCCATATCTCCTCGAACGCATTGTCCCCGGTCAGTTTGCCGTGCTACAGCGCAACCCTAATTTCTGGATGGCTCCGCGCCCCTATATTGAGCGAATCGTTTTTAGGCGTTATGCCGACATGAACGTAATGCAGGCTGCCTTCGAGGCGGGAGATATCGATTGGATGACCATTGTGCCTGACGCTGTTGACCGCGTGCGTCGCGAAATGGCCGACCGCACCGATTTCCGCGAGATTCCGGCGCACGGATATGACTTTATGGCACTTAACCACGAACACTCAATACTGCATGACCGTCGTGTGCGTCATGCCCTGAAGTTTGCACTCGACCGACCAGCGATAGTGAGAAGCGTTTTGAACGGTCTCGGCACGGTTGTTCATGCGCACCAACTGCCAACATCTTGGGCCAGCGGTGCGACCGGGCTCAACACCTATGAGTTCAATCCCTCTCGCGCCAGGCAACTGTTAGATGAAGCTGGTTGGCGAGTCCCGGTAGGTGCAAGGGATGGAATTCGTCGTCGAGACGGCTTGTCCACTGGCGACCCATTGCGACTAAATATTATGTGGAACACCGGTCATGTGATCCGTCAAGATATCGCGGCCATAGCAGTGCGACAATGGCGCGAAATTGGCGTTGACGCCACAGACACCCCGATTGAGTGGGCAGTTCTGCTAGGGCGATTCGAGCGTAGCGAATTTGATGTCATAATAATCGGCAGAGTTCCCGGATTAGACCCCGACCCTTTCCGCTTTTTTCACTCCTCGCAAGCCATCAGAGGTGCGGATAGGCGGATAATCGGCGTTAATTACCAGCAATTTAGAAACACAGAAGTCGATAGACTGCTGGAAGCTGGTCGTCTTACGGTAGATGTGGCGGAACGTCGCGCAATCTACCAACGCATTGACCAAATACTCAATCATGAACTCCCTTACATCTGGCTGTTCCAGCGTGTCACAGTCCGGGGAGTCTGGCGGCATGTGCGCGGCATTGTCGAGGTGCCGATAGCAGGCGGGCCTATCGGCATCGGTCCAGTGTTGGGGGAGGCGCGCTACATTGTTGGCGCTGGGAGGTAAAGAACAGGGGGTTATCCGATGGAGTTACGCAGCAAGGGCGTCATTGCTTTTGACCTTGGATACACATTGCTTACCAATGATCGCGCGAAGGTTCACCAGCAGTACCTGCACCACCAAGGGGTTAATGCCGACCTTGATTCTATTGAACTTGCCTATCACATTGTTGATAAAGAGTTTATGCGGAGCTATCCAAAAGTCATCTCTACAGGAAGGAAACAATATTACCCTTGGTTCGTCGGTCGAGTTAATTTTGAACTGAAGCATTGTTTTGACTTGATGGAACAGACTGCGTTTATGCTCAACATCATTTCAAGTGCGCCGCCATGGAAGCCGTTCCCATGGGCGATCGAGGTGCTCGAACAAATTAAGCATAAAGGTTACCGCCTTGCGCTGTTATCGAATTGGGACGCAAGTGCAAGATCCATTTTGCGAAGTGTCGGGTTGGATTCGTTTTTTGAGGTCATCTTAATCTCAAGTGAAGTTGGATATGAGAAGCCTGACGCAAGAATCTTTCACAAACTGCTTAGTGAGCTTCGCTGCACGGCCAACGAAGTCGTCTATGTAGGTGATAACTACTACGATGATGTAATTGGTGCACAAGCGCTAGGTATTGACGCGATTTTAGTGAATCCCTATGGTAAGATAGGTATAGAGGAATTAGATTTCGCGCCTATCCTCCCCGACGTTCGGTCATTGCTTGAACATCTCTAAGAGCAAAAGGAGAAACCAACGCCCGTTCCGTACGTAACAACATGTAGGGAACGGGCATTTGTGAAGGAGTGAATGTATGGCGAAGA
>QLUS01000131.1 GCA_018725535.1 Bacillota bacterium | reverse complement strand
CACTAAGTTTACGCTGGAAGCTGTAAGTCGTAAGCCGTAAGCCACTTACCGCTGAGGATCCACCCGTGCAGCGTCAGCTCTGCCAAGCGCAAAGGACGAAGCGACGCGTGCCTCTAGGTTGCCACACGAAGTAGTGGCTAACCAGAGCACTCTGCTGTGAAGCAAAAAGCTCCGTCCCTACTGCTTCCGCACACGCCTCTCGCCTGTTGGTTAAACGCGGTGAAAGGGTCGTGCAGGGGCAGGTCATTGCGCGAGTGGGCAGTACTGGGAACTCTACCGGTCCGCATGTGCATTTTGAGGTGCGCATCAATAACCGCTTTAAGAACCCGCTCCACTATCTGCCGTAACCATTAGCGCACGGACACACCTGTGTCCCGCACTGCCTGCAATAAACTTCGCATGCCCAAAGCTTGGCCTTGCGCTTTCGGCAACAGAACTAGGTACAAGTCTGGGTCGATGTTGAGGTTGCGAAACTGCACCTGATTAACGCCGGTCGCCCGGACAAACGGCTGCAGCGCCGCAACCTCTTCTTCGCGGTCAGATACGCCGGGCATGACCAGCAGGTTCAGGGAGACGAACACGCCGCGCGTACGCGCATACTTAACGCCTCGCACCACGTCGTCGAAGGTGTAGCTCTGCTACCGGTAGTAGGGGTTATACACTTCAGGTCGCGGAGAGTTCAGACTCACGCGAAGCGAGTCGATGCCCGCATCCACAACTTCACGCAGGCCGTCAAAATCCCCCGCGTTAGTGTTCATATTGATGCGGCCGCACTTAGTTTGCTCGCGCACCGCGCGCACAATGCTTGCCGCTAGCGCACTCTCCAACAGCGGGTCTCCCTCGCATCCTTGGCCGAAACTAACGGTATCGCCGCCCCCAGTCAAATGCTTGACTGCGAGCGAAGCGGCTTCTGCCACAGTGGGGACGAAATTAATACGCGCTTGCGGCGCAGGACAACACTCGGATGCCTGCAACGAAATACAGCCCACGCAATTGGCATTGCAGCGGGGGGAAATGGGTAGCCCGGCCTCAAAGCGGCGATAAAGCATGTTTTGTGCGGTAAAACAGCCGTAGCTCCGTGCGCAGTGAATGAGCTGCTCTAGGATGCGGTTCTGGCCAAACTCTTGTCGGCGTGCGGCGATAAGATCCGACAGGTCAGGTGTGTTGAATAGGCCGGGTTCCCATCTCTGCAAGTCGTCGCTGGTAGCTGCGGGTAGGGCTGCCACCCAGAACTTATTGTCAAACCAAGCAACGCCAGCGTAGCCAAACAGGGGTAGGGGATCATGTGTGGGGCGGTAGCCGGGGAGCAGCGTGCGCAAATACCCTTGCGGTAGCAAAGCGGCAACTGCCTGCGCGCCTTCTCGCGGGTAGGGCACGATGCGTCCGCGCAGATCAACGGCTGCCGGAGCCCGCAGGGGCAACCCGACAAGGCTCGCGCCGTGGGGCAGGGGAATCATGTCCGCGCTCTCTGGCTCCACCAACATGCCGCCCGTGCGCATTACAGCACCATAGTCTGTGTCCTCAAAGACCTGACCGTGTTCGTCGGCGTAGACAAGATAGTACATAAAGCCTCCTATAATTGCTCTAGCCCTAACATGTACAGCATCATGTAGGCGGGCAAGCGAAAATAGCGAGCGGAGTTAGCGTAGGGGCCGTAGTCGAGGCTGCTCTTAGTAACAAAGAAGCAGGGGGTTTCAGGATAAGCTCTGGCAAACTCCATTAGCGGGTCACTGCCAAGAATCTCCGGGCGTTCGCGAAATTTAAGCTGTACAGCCAAAGCCGGGCGAGTCGGAAGCATCACAGCCATGGTTAATTCCAGCCCTCGGCTCGGTGCTCGCCAGTAGCCGATTGCGGCTCGCGGGAAGTGCGCGGTGAGGTGGCGAAAGATACATCCCTCTGCCAGTGATGCGAGGTAGCTCGGGTCAGACAAGCAGTCTTCGCCGCGCAGAAGGACGGCATTGCGGAGCGCAGCGTCGGCGATGTAGAATTTACTGCGGGACTTAGGTACGCGGTGACTGTACTCGTCCACTTGGTGCGCAGGCAGGATTAGTTGTGCGGACTCCAGTGCCTGCAAGTAGCTAGCAAGCGTTACACGCGAAAGCTGTAGGCTGCGGGCCATTGCTTCCTGCCCCAAACTCTCGCCCGCATGTACGCATAGGTAAACAAACACTTTCTCCAAGTCGCGCACGTTGCGTATGCCGGAATGGAAAGCTATGTCGTGCCGGAGCACGCGGTCGACGCACTCTTCACGCAAGAGCTCGTGCGCCAGCGCGGTATCGTCAATCAAAGCAGTCTCGGGGTAGCCGCCCTGCAGTAGGTAACGAAGAAAGTAGGGCTCCAAAACGGCAAGCGAGTTAAGGACAAGCTGCTGCCCGGCGCGCTCAAGCGCAGGCAGCTCAGCGAGCGAGCAAAATACGTCGGGCGTGATCTTTCGCATATGCGCATACTCCGTAAACGACAGCGGGGGAATGACAATGGTCGTGAAGCCTCCGCCGTCAGGCGTGGACGACGCAAGGGCTGAGCCGGCGGCGGCGATGTGGTAGTTAGGCCAGAGCAAGGCAGCGTGTTTCAGCCATGCCGACCAATCCTCGGCATGGGTGATTTCGTCCAGCAACAGCACGCCCTGCTCAGCGCCGCCGAGGATCTGCGTGCGGTAGATTTCGATTAGCCGATTGAGCGGGGTGAGCTCCAGTACGGGGTGATCGAGAGGGACATAAAGCAGCTGATAGGGTGCCAGCCCTTCAGCCAACAACGCCTCCGCCAGCTGCCTAAGTACAGTTGTTTTGCCTA
This sequence comes from Bacillota bacterium, assembly GCA_018725535.1. Taxonomy (GTDB): domain Bacteria; phylum Bacillota; class UBA994; order UBA994; family UBA994; genus UBA994. Next base: position 1,607 of record QLUS01000131.1, on the reverse strand, counting down.
CGCGGCGGGAACCGCTGAGAAACACTGGGCGGTGGACTTGCGTTTGAGTGAGAAGGTGCCAGGCACGCCGAAAGGCAGCTCGCTTAAACGCGGGCGGCGGACTAGCCCACCCACCGTTCCGCCACCACGGGTTAAAGCCCCGCAGCACCTGCAGTACTTGGGTGTCTTCCAGAAAGCTCACGATTATCAGCTCCCTAGTCAAGTTTCTTGCTATATTGTATATTACAACATGCAAGAGTGGCAAGGGGGGCTGTTTGGAACATTGTGTGGCACATGGGTGCCCATGCCCGCACCAATCGCGGGCATGCCCGCACCAATCGCGTTAATTCGACAAATTACGCGCCTTTTTGCGTCGAATCTTGTCTAATATGGCGGCATTACATGTCATTTCCCGGGCAATATTGACGAAAAGAAAGAGGACGGCATGTGTGCCGCCCTCTCCAGCTGCGCCTGCCTACGCCGCATGTCCTCCCGGGGTAGCCTGCAGGGTAGTCGGCATGTCAACTCCGTTCTCGCTGCGGGCTACTACTAAGGTGCATACGAGGTCGCCTGTGACGTTTATGCATGTGCGGGCCATGTCAACGATGCGGTCCACGCCCATAATTATACCAATGGCGGCAACCGGTATGCCGACAGACTCAAGCACCATGGCCAGCATAATCATGCCTGCGCCGGGGACGCCTGCAGTACCAATAGATGCAAGCGTAGCAGACACAATGACAGTGAGCATTTGGTTAAACGTCAGGTCAATGCCAAGCAATTGTGCCAAGAAGACAACGGAAACACCTTGATAGATCGCCGTGCCGTCCATATTGACCGTTGCCCCGAGTGGCAGAGTGAATGCGCCGATTTTTTTCTTGATGCCGAGGTTCTTTTCGCCGCACTGCAGGGTGACAGGCAGAGTCGCGGCGGAGGACGCGGTGGTAAAGGCGACGAGCATGGCGGGGGAAATGCGCTTAATCATCTCAATGGGGCTTAGGCCGCCAAAGAACTTGGTGATGCCGCCGTATACGACGACTAAGTGGATGATTAGCGCCAAGTAGACGACAAAGATAAACATAGCCAAGCTTACGAGGATGGCCGGGCCAACGTTGATTACCGTGCGGGCAATCAGCGCGGCGACGCCGTAGGGAGCAACCTGCATTACCAGCGTAGTCAGACGGAGCATAACCTCGTTGAGTCCCTCGAAGACATTCGACAAGGGCTTGGCGACATCACCTACGGCAGCAATGCCTATACCGAGCAGCACCGCAAAGACTATAATCTGCAGCATGGCACCGCGGGCGAGAGCGTCGACTGGGTTAATAGGAATCATCTCAAGGATGGTGGTCATAATGGGTGGGGCGACAGGGGCCCTAAACTCCCCTTCCATGGGCACATCGGCGTGGAGACCAGGCTGGAAAATGACGGTCAGGGTAAGGCCAATGATAATCGCAATGGCAGTCGTGACGAGGTAGAACGCCATAATCTTGCCGCCGATGCGACCTACCTTTTTTAGGTCGCCAAGGCTGGCAGTGCCGAGTACTAGGCTAGCTAGCACCAGCGGGACGACGAGCATGCGGATGGCGCGGATAAAGGCGTCGCCGACGGGAGAAATGAGGTACGTC
>QLUS01000130.1 GCA_018725535.1 Bacillota bacterium | reverse complement strand
CCCCTCCCCCCCCCGCGCTCACAAGGCGGGGGTTCTTATTTACTCCTTGCCTTCAAAACAAAATTGCACGTCCCCAGTGTTGCAAAAATCGAGTAGGAGGGGGTGATTAACCCCCGTCCTCTCACACCACCGTACGTACCGTTCGGTATACGGCGGTTCACGAAACACTACGGTACTTGTCGTATAACTGAACCAAACTCAAGAGCCCTTGGTTGGCCCAAAAGGCTAGACCAAGGGCTTTGTTCATCTGTGGCGTGTTGGATAAGCGCCAGTATCCTTTGCCAGAGCCACCTAGCTTTCTAGCGAAGTCGGTACTTAAGCCAAGCTTGACGAGGTTACGGTACACTGCCTTAGGTTTCTTCCACTGCTTTAGATAACACATGCGTAGACGTCGCCGAATCCACTGGTCTAGGGACTCAATGACGCTTCGGGTGTCTGCGAGACGGAAGTAGCCCATCCACCCTCGTAGGTACACGTTTAGCTGGTCGACTCGTTTCTCCATACTCATGCTACGCGAACGGCTGGTGAGTTCCCTCACCTTGGCTTCGAATTTAGCACGGGCTTTGGGTGCTATCCGTGTACGTGTTTTACGCTCAGGTGTGAACGAAAACCCTAGGAGCTTTCGTCTCCAGGGTCGGTCAACAGCACTTTTCTGCTCATTGACCTTGAGTTTTAGTTCATCCTCTACAAATCTCTTTACACCCTCCATGACTCTTTGCCCTGCTCGTTCCGTCTTGACGTAAATATTACAGTCGTCGGCGTAGCGGACAAAGCGGTGTCCCCTTCTCTCTAGCTCCTTATCCAAGTCATCAAGGATTATGTTCGATAGAACTGGACTAAGTGGGCCACCCTGTGGAACCCCTTGTTCGCTTCTTTCGTACACTCCCTTGGCCATAATTCCCGCATTGAGGTAAGCTCTGATGAGTCCAAGTATCCGCTTGTCTTTCACCTTGCGAGCTACTCGGGCCATTAGGATGTCGTGGTTGACGCGGTCGAAGAATTTCTCCAGATCTAGGTCGACGACGTACCTGTAACCGTCCTCAATGTACTGTTTGGCTTGCTTGACTGCCTGGTGGGTGCTACGGTTCGGCCTGAAGCCGTAGCTACTGTTTGAGAAGCTGGGTTCAAAGATTGGTGTCAGGACTTGTGCGAGGCCCTGCTGTATTAGACGATCGACTAGAGTTAGGAATACCTAAGAGCCTTACACCACCGTCGGATTTTGGGATTTCGACTCGACGGACTGGCTGGGGCTTGTAGGTTCCCTCTAACAGCTCTTCTCTGCTGCGAAACCAGTGTTCTTTGAGGTAGGGGCGTAAGGATTTTACGTCTACCTTGTCTACTCCGGCTGCGCCTTTGTTTTGCTCTACGCGCTTGAGAGCTGCCATCATGTTATCTAGCTTCAGCATCTCATCCAACAAGGGATACTCGGTCCCGCAGGTGTAGCTCTTGACTTGTGCCGGGTAAGAGCTCTGCACTCTCACAGTCCCCTGTGTATTCACCACTTCCTCCTGTGAGGAGTCCCCGTTAAGGGTTTTCTGCTGTCCTTGCGCTTTCCGCGAACTTGTCATTTGCTCACCTCGTTTCATGTTCGGCCCTTCCCCGCGAAACGGGTACTATGGCCTCTGCTGACTCCTGCCAGCTCAGTCGCACATCTCTGTACGAGTTCCCAACTTAGTCGGTACGCTAGCAGGCCTCCCCGGGTAAGAACGCTATCTTTCCCTCCATCTCCCCGCCTCATTTACTCTCGACAGACTTTGGCAGCAAGGACTTTGTCTTACTTGGCAGACTCATCCATCTGTCGCTAGCCTCACTTGAGGTTCGTGTTCCTCGGGCCAGAGGTTTGCCGCCGGCTTCCTTCAGATTCCGCGTCGCCGCGGACACCCTTGCCTTAAGCTACGGTTACTGCTACCTTCACCGTTCGGGACTTTCACCCTAGAGATAACGCCCATGCCGGGCGCACCAAAAGTACCAAAGTACCCGTCCCCGGTGTAACGGGGACGGGTAAGTGTCAAGTAGATCTGTAAGCCGGGTTCTGTACCGCTTGCGCGGTGGTAGTAATCTATCTAGGACTGATGTTACCAGCAGCCTCGTGCGACCAACCCGGAAGAACGAGCGGGCAGCCCTTGCCTCTCCCCTATTAGGTCTTGCTCCAAGTGGGGTTTACCTAGCCGTGCCTGTCACCAGGCCGCTGGTGAGCTCTTACCTCACCTTTTCACCCTTACCCCGAGCTGACTAGTCAGCTCAAGGCGGTATGTCTCTGTGGCACTTTCCTTCGGGTTGCCCCGACTGGCCGTTAACCAGCACTCTGCCCTGTGGAGCCCGGACTTTCCTCGCGGCAACATGTGCCGCGTAACTACCCAATCTACTTGACACCATATTTTATTCGTTTGCGCTTCTGCTGACAAGAGCAAAAGCGATGTTTACATAATAGCATCTTGTCGCGTTAAAAGCAAATCTCCGAAAAGAGCGGCCTTTTTGGGCTGAACAAATGAATTTCTAACGACAACTGTTCAGAATCTACAAATTCTTTGAGTAAAGCATACCAATCTTGCAGCAAAAAGGCCTCCGTCGCGTAGTGCCCGGCGTCAACTACGGCCATGCCGAGCGCCTCGGCTTCTAGCGCGCGGTGGTGCCCCACATCGCCCGTAACAAGCACTTCTGCTTTAGCCGCATGGGCAAGGTGCAAAAGCTCCGCCCCCGCCCCGCCGCACACAGCGACCTTACTCACCTCTGCCGGTATTCGCCCGGCTACACGTGCCAAAGGGAACAAACTGCGCAGCAAAGAACTAAACTGCGGCCATGCAAGCGGCGGCGTAAGGTTCCCGATGCAACCCAAGCCGTAGACTAAGCCTGCATTGTGAAGCTCGATTACGTCATAGGCCACTTCTTCATACGGATGCGCTGACTTAAGGCTCTTAAGCACTAAGGCCAGTTTTTGCTCCGGTACAATCATCTCCAGTCGCACTTCTTCGACATGCGCTAACTCGTCCATTCGCCCAACAAAGGGGCTCGCCCCCGCGAGCGGCATAAAAGTGCCTTTCCCCGGTGTGCAAAAGGAGCAGTGGCTGTAATCGCCGATATGTCCTGCGCCTGCGGCAGACATCGCCTGAAACACAGCCTCACGGTGCGACTCAGGCATGAAAACCACGATCTTATAGCTCTTTGACTGCCCCATGGCTTTAAGCACGCTGATGTTACTCAGCCCGAGCACCTCAGCCAGTCGCCTGCTCGTTCCGGACTGACACTTGTCCCAATTTGTATGGGCGGCATACACGGATACCCCTGCGCGAATCAGCTTCTCTAGAACACGGCCTTGCGGCAGGTCGGTGCGAAAAGCTTTAAGGGGGCGGAAAATAATAGGGTGATGCGCAATAATGAGGTCGCACCCCACAGCCAAAGCCCAATCCACGGCTTCCTCGGTCACGTCGAGCGCAAGCAGCACGCGGTTTACGCTGTTGCCGTAGGATCCAACTAAGAGGCCTACGTTATCCCATTCTTCCGCCAGCTTCACAGGTGCTAGGTCTTCAATTACGCTAACCAGTTGCTTGACGTTAACGAACATTCGCTAAGACCTCCCTCAATGCGCTCACTCTCTCATTGACCCACTGTCTGCGCTCGGCAATTCCTTCCGGTCTCCCCGCTTGCAGACTACTCTCTACGCGCTGCCAATGCGCGAAATCGCGCTCTAGCAGACGAACCGTATGTGAGTCGAGCCTCTTTAGATTGATGCGCCCATACTCTAGTTCCAGTGGTGTATACAATATTCCTTCTCTGCTAGGCTCTGCTCGCATCCCCTGGTAGACTACACTTGCCTCCTCGACCACGGCCTCATCGGCAATGCGGTACCCACTGTCACACAAGTAACTACGCAGAGCACCAGCATCGACATTCGGTTGCAGCACCATTTGGCTAACTTGGGTGAGCTTGTCGCGGCCCCGTTCCAGTATCCCGCGAATAGTCCCTCCACCCATGCCGGCAATGCACAGCGCATGGACCTCACCCGGCAGAAGCGGCTCTAACCCGTCGCCTAGGCGCACATCTACTACTTCACTAAGCCCTAACGCATGGACCGTTCTTTTGCTTTGCCGCCACGGCAGTTCGCAGAGCTCAACCGCAATACCCCGCGCGGCTTTACCCTGCAGGACGGCAGCAGCAACGAGAAAGGCGTGGTCACTGCCGATATCGCCTAGACAAGCAGTGTTCTGGAGTAGGGCAAGCACTGTTTGTAGTCTATGTGACAGCTGACGCATGTAACATCCCCTCCTCCGCAGCTTAAGAAAATTGTACAGCGTGGCGCAAGCCGAGTCAAAAAAGCAGGCGAAAGAAATTTTACGTAAACGTGTATTATTAGCGTGAAGTATGTTATACTAGGCGTAAGCCCAGATGCAAATGCATTGCATTTGCACTAAGCA